>DASRSQ010000865.1:0-15743 GCA_035656475.1 Gemmataceae bacterium
TTGGATCCTGATGCCAGTCCGGGACCGACGTTCGAGCCTGGTGCCGGAAGCCCGATGGAACCGGCGCCCACGTTGGATCCTGATGCCAGTCCGGGACCGACGTTCGAGCCTGGTGCCGGAAGCCCGATGGAACCGGCGCCCACGTTGGATCCTGATGCCAGTCCGGGGCCGACGTTTGATCCTGGCGAGGGAAGCGCGATGGGGCCGGGCCCAGTTGAACCGGGCAAGATTGGACCCACTCCGCCTGGAGGCGCGATCGGTCCGGGGCCGGACGAGATGCCACTGCCCGAGGTCCCCGATCCGAAACCGATGCCCTTCTCGCGCGGCGGGCCATTCGCGCCTTGCGAGCCGTTCGAGCCGCCCTGATTGATCGCAATGAAGGGCGACTTCGGTTCAAAGGTCGGCCGCGAATCGGCTGATATCTCGTTTGGTTTACGCAGCGGCGCGATCGGCAGGTTCTTGGCAAAGCTCTTGCCGCCAAAGTCGAGCTCCCAGTCCTGATCGATCAGCTCGTAGCCGAAGTCGATGCGATAACCCTTGAGCGCGGACTGGGCCCGATAGTAGCTCGTGATGCCGTTCGGCCGAACCAGGAAGAGCACGTAGGCGTCGCTTTTGGCCTTGTTCGGCTGCTTGTCGTCCGAGGCTTTGCGCACGGTCAGCTTGCCGACGCGACGTTCGACTTCCTCACGCACCGCCTCGGCATCGAAATCGTAGCCAACGAGCGCGCGATCGTTCGGATGGAACACAACGCCGGGGCCCAGGCATTCGACGTAGATTGGCTTGCGGGCATCGCCGCGCTTGCCGTGATATGGGACGAGCGAGTGGACCTGCTTCTCGCGTTCCTTCATAGACACGAGTTGCTGAAATGCGATTTCGAGCTCCGCCAGCTCCGCAGCCGCGGCGATCAGCTCCTTCTTCGACATCGTCTCCTTCTTCTCGGCCGCCAGCAGCCCCTTGCGTCGGCCCGCGATCTGCAACTGAATCTCCGCGACCTTCGCCGCCTCGTCCTTGACCTTATCCTTCAGGTCGAGGTAGTGCGTCTGGATGAGCTTCAGCTTCCCGTCCGCCTCGGTCAGATCGAGTTGCAAGCCCTTGGCTTTGGAATCCAGTTCTCCCTGTTGCAGCAAGAGCGCCTGATGCAATTTCGCCTTCGCCTGCTCCCATTCGGCCTGCAGCTTGTCTTCTTCGTCCTTCGTCCGCTTCTTGCGCGCCTCCAGCACCTCATCGTTCATGTGCTGGGCCGCGATCTTGGCCCTGCGATCCATGATGAACAGAAAAAGGAGCAACGATCCCATGGCGCAGAGCAACACCGCCAGGAACGGAAACGTAGAGACCTGCAACTTGTAACGCGGTCTTCGCATGGGAATAGGGATTAGGGATCAGGGGTCAGGGGTTAGCCCTTGGCCCTGTTCCGTCATCCCTCACCTCACTAGTCCCTCTCCCCTGATCCCTGACCCCTCCTACGCGGCATCCTTCGTCATCGGCACAATGCGTGGCGTGGGCTGCACGCGCGTCGTCAACAGAGTTACCGCAGTGGTCAGACTCTCCACGGCTTGCTTGAATGTCGCGGAATTCGCCAGCAAGAACAGATTCTGATTGAGCACTTCCTGCAGACGCAACAATTGTTCCTCGCCTGCCTGCATCTTGGCGATCATCTCCACGGAGCTGCCGATCGCGTCCGTGAGTCGGGCCAGGGCGAGCTGTTGATCCTGGCCGTTCTCCTTGTGGGCGACCGTGACCTTGATCATGCCCTCGAGCAATGCCTGATGGCGTTCGAGCAGCTTCTTCTCCAGATCGACAATGCGCTGCCCGAAGCGCGCCAGCGATGCCTCGACCGCTTGCTGCAACAGCGCCGCCGCCTTCTCGGTCTGCGGCGCCTGCACCATGCGCTCCTCCAGCTTTTGCATGCTCGCCGCCCACAACGCCGCCTGCCGTTCCAGCAACTGCTCGAGCATCGGCATCGACGTGGCAGGTGCGGCACCGCCGCTCGTGGCGACGATTGCCGTTCGCTCGAAGCGATGCGCCAGCTCAGCATCGACATACGCATCGACACCTTCGAGCACGCCTTGCTCGAGCTTCTCGACCATCGAATTGATGAACATCGCGACCAGCGTCAGGCCGAGCGCGAGAGCCGTGGCGTCAAACGCTTGCGTCAGGCCATCAGTCACTGCGCCGGCGCCCCCTTTCTCGAGCTGCTCCGGATCGATGCCCGCGATGGCGGCGGTGATGCCGAGCACCGTGCCGAGGAAACCGAGGATCGGCATCGCCCAGATGATGAACCGCATCAGCGCATAGCTGCCGTCGAGGGCGATCGCATCGTTGTCGGCCAGCGTGCGCATTTGATCGTCGAGATCCGCGGCGGAGTTGCGACTGGCAACAAAGTTGAGAATGCCGCTGACACGTCGGCCCACGGTCGTATTGCGCACGCTGTTCGAAAGCAGATTCAGCGCCTGCTGTAGCTTGGTCACCTCGCTTGGCGGAATCGGTTTGCCGTCATAGCTCGGCACGAGCGTCTGTCCAAGGGCATAGCGTTCCTTGAGAGCGACAAGTGTTTTGGCCAGAAGCGCGGCCAGGCAGCAGAAGAAGAGGACGACGACCGCCTGCTCGGCCAAATGCTGGACATAGCGCTGGATGACCTCGCTCTGCCAAGGACCGTGATTAATAAGGTAAAGCGCGCCGACGCCGGCGGGGACGCCGACGCCGAAGGTGAACCAGGTAACGAATGAGCTTCGCCGCATTTCCGACTTCGACTTCGCGCTCATGATTCGCGATCTCCAGTAGGGTCGCGTCAAGCTGGAATGCCTGACCTACGGGAACGGTTCATATCCTTTCATCGACTGCAGGGCCAGCCGATCATGACGACTTTGCCGGTGGTAACGAAGGTTTAACGTGAGGCCAGCGAAGATGCATAAGATAGCGATGTGTTTTCAGGCCTACACTGAGGAGCACCATGTCGACTGCACGAGATCAACTGTTGCAAGCCTTCAAGAGCCGGGCGTTCTCGTTCGGCGACTTCACGCTCGCCTCGGGCAAGAAGAGCAGCTACTACGTCAACAGCAAGAAGGCGATCTTCAACGGCGAAGTCGTCAACTTGCTGAGCGAGGTACTCTGGGAAACGACGAAGGACCTGCAAATCGAGGCAGCCGGCGGGCTCGAGGTCGGCGCGATACCGATGGCCGCCGTTCTCGCCCAGCGTTTCGCGATGCACGGCAAGCCGCTCGAAGGTTTCTTCGTCCGCAAGCAAGCGAAAGAACACGGCGCGAAAGAGCGCGTCGAAGGTGTGCTCAAGCCGGGCATGCGCGTCGCCGTCCTCGACGACGTGCTGACGACCGGCGGCTCGGTGCTGCAAGCAATCGCCGAAATCGAAAAGGTCGGCGCCATTGTCGTCGCCGTCGTGTGCATCGTCGATCGCATGGAAGGCGCCCGCGAGGCGCTGGCGAAGTATCCATTTCTGCCCATCTTCACGATCCGCGATTTCGGCGTTCAGGCGAGTTGACGATGACGTGCGGGCACGTTAGCCGAATGCTGAAGACGCAATCTGCTCCGAGCCGCGCATGTTAGTAAGCGGGGCCAAATCTCGAGCGGCGAGCGAATCCAATGGATACTGATCGCTTCCTCACGGGCGCGGCTCGGACGAATTTGGTGTCCTCTGATTATGCATCACATCGCCGACGTTAGTACGACACCGTCAAGCCGAGCCGAAACGTGTGCGTCCAGAAGAATTCGTCGTTGAAGCGGAAGGTCGGGGCGACGGGGCCGGTGACGACGCCGTAGTTTGGCGCGCCCGGCGCCAGGCCGGTGTTGACGCTGGTGTCGATGTTCGAGCCGCCGCGGGCGACGCGGTTCCAGAGCAGCGCGGAGTAGCCCATGTCGGCGCGGACGTGGTCGGTCACCTTGAGACCGACGTTGAAGCCAAGCTCGGGAAGAATGCCGAAGACGCTGCGCTGGTAGGTGCCGATGTTGGAGGGCAGGGCGAGGACGCCGCCCGGAGCGGTCACCGCGCCAGCGGGAGAGAGGAACGCCGTCGAACCGTTGATGTTGACCTGTTGCAGCGTGCCGCCCAGGGCCAGTTTGCCGAAGAGAGCGAGGTTGAACCAGGGGTGATCGTAGGCGACGCGACCGCCGAGCTGGCCGCCGAAGAACTGGTTGACGGAGTTGAACGAATCGCTGTTGACGAGGTTGGTAAAGTTCTGGCCGTTGAACGGAATGGTGGTGCCAGGCAGGGCGTTGATGCTTTCCTGGATCTGCATGCGATCCTCGAGGCGGGCGTAGCGGAAGCCCAGCAGAAGATCGGAGCGGAAGCGAGAGCCGGAGAAGGCGTCGTAGCGGCCATTGAGTTCGGCGCTGCCGAGGTTGGAGCGAAAGCTGACGTCGAGTCGGCCATCGAGGGCGCCGGGGAACGAGTTGAAGAAGACGGCCTGTCGGCCGAGGTCGGTGGCGAAGACGGGTCGCGTGAGCAGCGGGTTGCCGTTGCCGTCCCCCTGGAAGCTGGTGTTGGTGTTGTTGGCCGTTACGAAAAAGATCGTACTCTCGATGGAGAGGCGATGCTCAGGGTCGAGGAACCGGCCGGCGCTGAGGCTGAAGCCGGAGGCGAGATTGTCGTTGATGCGATTGTCGCCGAAGAGGACGCGCGTGTTGGGGGAGCCGACGGCGCCGGGGGACGTATCGAGGATGGATCCGGTGGTGACGAGCGGGCCATTGACGTGCATGGGACGAAGGAAGGCGCCCATGTAGCCGCCGTTAAGCCACCAGGTCTCGTTGCGAGGCAACGGTTCGCCGGGATTGCGAGCCCAGTCGGCGACGGCATTCCACATCATCGTGAAGTGGTCCGGCTCCGGCGGCGTCGCCTCGGGCGGTGCTGTCTCCTGCACCGGCGCCGCCTTAATCGCGCGCTTCGCCTTCGTCACCGGCAATAGCTTCGCCGGAGCGATCGGCGCGTCATCGCTGATCGCCACGCTCGCCTCCGGAGCGTGATATAGCGGTCCATAATAGACAGGGTATGGCCCGAGATAGTAGTACTGCGGTTGAGGAGCTGGATAGTAGTAAGTGGGATAGGGATAGGGATACGGATAGGCAGGCCACTGGGCATGCGCGCCGGTGGCCGCGCAGAGCAAGGCGACAACGGCGAGCGAATTGCACTTCATTGATGCACCTTCAGCGGAAACCAAACAGGGTGGTGGGCAGCGACGGGCCGGCTGAGGTGCGAGACAATCCGGTCAGCAAGACATCCGTGTCTGCCGTATCTTGGAATTGGTTATCGGCGCGCAATGGACGGAAAGCAACCGAGCCGGCGTGCGATTTGCCCGAGCTTTTGCTGCCCGACAGCATCCTTGCGGCGCAATGTGTTTTGCCGACATAACCCGCACAGGCAGCACGTCAATCGATCTAATTCGGTTGCTCCATTTGACCGACACCTTATAATAATCCAGCCGAGAACAAACCATTGATCGAGAAAGGGTAAAAACCATGGCTAGTGATAAAGTCCACGAATTCACCGACGCCAACTGGCAGCAGGAAGTCGTCGACAGCAATGTGCCGGTTCTGGTCGATTTCTGGGCCCCCTGGTGCGGACCGTGCCGGGCCCTCACGCCGACGATCAACAGCCTGGCCGCTCGCTACGACGGCAAGGTCAAGGTCGGCAAGCTGAACGTCGACGATTCGCAGCAGACTGCCATCAAGTATAACGTCACGAACATTCCGCGCGTCCTGATCTTCAAGGGAGGCGCCGAACCGCTCGAAACCCTCGTCGGCCTCCGCTCCGAAGCCGAACTGGCCAAGGTGATCGACGGCGTGCTTTCCGCGAAGTAAAAAGTAGAAAGGTAAAAGGCAAGAGTGGGCAGGCAAATTACTTTTGCCTTTTTCCTTTTACCTTTTTCCTTGATTGGAGACGCCCGTGGCGCAATTCGAATGTCCTGCGTGTCATGCCAGGGGAGAAGCCCAGGGCGGCGTTGCCCTGGCATGCCCGCGCTGTGGCGCCACCATCTCATCCGCGGGCGCCACCGGCATCACGACGCCCGATGTCGCTGAGGCGCAAGAAGCTCGCAAACGCGCCGAAGCGCGTGCGTCCGTGCCCGCTGAGCCAGAGTCCTCCTCTGGGTCCTGGGTCTTTATCATCGGCCTCCTGTGCGGCGCCGCCCTCCTCCTGTTCATGGCGTGGGACGGCTTCAAGCAAACCGCCAAGGTCGAGCACGGCCGGCATTCCGAACATATCGTGATGGTCAACGACCAAAACTGGCAGAAGGAAGTCGTCGACAGCGACGTGCCGGTGCTCGTCGATTTCTACGCCGACTGGTGCGGGCCATGCAAAGAGCTGGCCCCGACCATCGACCGCCTCGCGGACCGCTTCCAGGGCAAGGTCAAGATCGCCAAGCTCAACATCGATCACGCCGAGAAGACTGCCAACCGCTACCAGATCACCTCCATCCCTGCGCTGCTCCTCTTCAAGAACGGCAAAGCGCAGCGTCTGAATCTCCGCTCCGAGACGGAGCTTGCCAAGGCGCTCGACATGGTTTCTCAGTAGCCGATCTACCACGGGCGACGGTTTTCCCATCTTGCCTGCGCGGACGACACGGGGTTGTCGAGTTTGCCACGTTTGCCAATTGTATTTCCCGCATCAACAAGAACGCCCAGATTCGCCGATCAACAGGAAAGGACCGCATCGGCGAGCCGTGCTGCGTAAGCGGCCGGGTAAAGAGGGTGTTGGCATGGAAGCGGAGAATCCAGGCAAGGGCGCACGCGAAGTCGGCGTGTTGGTGCTGCAGACCGGGCGACAGGCCGGCGCCCGCCGTCCGCTGGGCGTGCCCACCACCTTCCTCGGCCGCGGACAGAATTGCGACATCCGCGTCAATGTCGATGGCGTCGACCCCCTCCACTGCCTGATTGTGTGCGCCCGCGATGGCGTGCACCTGCGCGATCTCGACAGCGCCAGCGGCACCTTCGTCAATGGCGAGCGCGCCGACAACGCCATCCTGCAGCACGGCGACATCCTCAAGGTCGGCCCCTTCCAGTTTCGCCTCGAGCTCAACGCCGACTCGATCGCCGAGGCCGAGAGCGAGCGCGCTCTGGAGGAGATGCGCGACGCCCTCCGCATCCAGGCGGCCGCCATCGTAGCACAACAGGCCGCCCTCGAGGAAGAGGAAGCCCGGCTCGAACAGAGCCGCAGCAATCTCCGCGAGGAGGAACTGCAAGTCGCCGCCCGCCTCGAAGAAAAGCAACAGCAGGTCCAGCTCCTGGCCGATTTCACCAGGGCCGAACGCGACGCCATGCGCAAGGAAAAGGCCGAGCAGGACACGCACCTGGCCAAGCTCGAACAAGAACTCTGGCAGGCAAAAGAAGAGGTGGCCAAACAGCAGCAGGACGTCGCCAAGGCCCGCCTGCGCATCGACAAAATCTATCAACGGCTGCGCCAGCGCTGGCAGCGCCAGTGGGCAGGCCAAAGGCAGAAACAGCAGGAAATGGCGGCCGAACTCGCCGCCGAGCAAATCGCTTTCAAGGAACGAGAGCAGGTTCAGCAGCAGCACGAGGTTGCCTTTGCGGACGAAGTGATCCGTGCCAATACGGAGCGCGAGCTCGCCCAGCGTCGCCTGCGCGAGGACCGCGAGTCCTTGCAACGCGAGCAGGAAGCCTGGCGGCGCCGACGCTCCCAGGAGCAGCTCGTCCTCAAGAACCAGGCCCGCAATTTGGAAGAGACTCAGCTCAGGATCGCCGACCTGCGCGAGCTGCTCGCCCAGGAACGCCAGGCCTGGGAGAAACAACAAGAATTGCTGCACAAGGAACTGCATGGCGTCAACAACCGCATCGTGCACCAACGGCTGCGCGTCCAGGAACAACAAGCGGAAATCGCTCGTCTCGAAGTCATCGTGGCCCAGCGGCGTGCCGAGTCAGGCGAGGCGCCGCCAGCCAGCACTGAGTCGCAGCCGCTGCCGAAGGAGATTCCCGAGGAGACGATGCGCCGCTGCGTCGACCTCGACCGATTGGCGGGCGAACTGGCGGACCAACGCGTCCACCTGCTCGAACAGTACGACCGCCTCGCCGGCATCCAGGCCGACTGGCAGGCGCAGCGCGAGCAGGCTTCAAGTGATCTCGAAGCGCTTGCCCGTCGCCTGATCGATGAGGAGCAGGCCCTCACCAATCGCGAAAACAACATCGTCACCACCGAGGAATCGCTGCAACAACGGACGCGCGAACTCGAGGCGATTCAGTTAGACGTGCAGCAATGGCGCGCCCAGCTCAAGGCCCGCGAACAGGCGTTGGCCCAGCAGCATCAACAGGAGACGCTCGCTCTCAAACAGCACCAGAAACTGCTTGAGGACCAGCTCGCCGGTCTCGCCACGCTTCGGCAACGCTGGAACAAGCGCCGCCAGCAGGAAATCGATCGCCTGCAAGCCGAGCGATCCGCGCTCGCGCAGGAACAGAAGCAGACGCAGGATCGCCGATTGTTGTTGTTCGAGAAGAATCAGGAGGTGGAAGCGGAGAAGCGTGCCCTGGCCGAGAAGGCGCTGGCGCTTGAGCAGTATCGCCAGGAGGTATTCACGCGGGCCGCGGATCCTGGCGCCCAGCGCCGCATCGACCGCCTGCGCCGGCGCTGGCTCTCCGTCAATTCCGCCCTCATCCGCAACGCCAAGAGCGCCGCCGACACCACGCGCCGCGAGTTCGCCGAGCTCGAAGCGCTCCGCGCTGAACTGGTGCAGGCCACCGGCAAACTGATCCAGGATGAAGCGTCATGGGCCGACAAGAAAGCCGCACTCGAGCAACGAGAAGAGACCCTGAACATTCTCGAGCAGCGGCTCGAAATCGAGCTGCGTAAGACGCGGCCCATGTCGGACAATCCCGACGATGTCTCTCAGGCGATTTACGACGAGTTCGATGACGCCAGCAAGGCCGCGTGAACACAAGTGAAAAGTAAAAAAGGCAAAAGGACAAAAATGATCGGGCGAGAGCAATTCACTTTTCCTTTTGCATCCTATTTTTTACTTGTTTTTTCTTCGATCATATCGTGCATCCAGTGTAGGAATCCGTGCACCTCGGCGGGGCTGGGTAGGAGGTATTGGGCCGTGGTCGTCGCGGCGGAGTCGCCGACTTTGATGGTGACGGCGTCGTTGCCCAGCACGGCGAAGGCGTCCTCATCGGTGATGTCATCGCCGGCATAGATGACCAGGGTATTGGGTAACTCAAGCCGATTCCTGATCCAGTTCACGGTGTCTCCCTTGTTCCAGGAGACGCGCGGACGAATCTCGTAAATCTTGGCGCCGGCCGTGAGCTGCAGGCGGTCCTTGATCGGATCGATGGCCCGCAGAACGCGCTGCCAGACTTCCTCGGCATCGACCGGAGCGACCTGGCGATGATGGATGCCAATCGATAGCCCCTTGTCCTCGACGACGGCGCCAGGAATGTGAGACAGGATTTCGGCCAGGTCGATGCCGAGCTGATGCAACTCCGGCGCAGCCACACTGGCGGCGGGCTCGGTAAAGCGGAACCGAGGCCCCTCGATTTCCACCCCGTGATTGCCGACGTAAATCAGCTCGTTTAGCGCCACCAGTTCGCGCAGGTCCTTGATGATACGGCCGCTCATGATCGCAACGCTCACGTCCTTGAACCGCGCCAGCGAACCTAGCAATTCGCGTGTCGGCGGCGGCAAAACGGCGTGCATCGGATCTTCCACGATCGGCGTCAGTGTGCCATCGTAATCCAGCGCGAACAACACGTGGCCAGCTCGTTGCACCTGATCTTCGAGTGGACGCATGGCTGGAAAGAAATTGCTGGTCATCGTCTGGCCACCTCTAAATCGGGCTGATGCACCGTGCGAAAGTGAATCGCCTTTTCGTGGATTTCTATTGCTCGTTTGCTTTACGCGTGGTCTGAATCGTCTTCGCCATCAGCGTGTCACCGTGCTGAGAATATGTCACAACCGCGTCATCGCCGGGGCGCAGGTCCTGCAGCGCCGCGGCTTGATCGTCGATCGTCACACGCCCGTCCCTGGCAAGCTCAAACGTCCGCCGAGGCGCAGTCTCTGCCATGACGATTATTCGGGTGTCCGGATGCACGGCGGATATCTTGCCGTGAAATTCGCTGCGGTTGCCGTTGTCGCTGTCGTTGGCAGGCTCGTTTTCCGGGTTCGCCGCCGGCTCATGGGTCGCGCCGGAACTGCGTTGGAGCATGGCCGTGTTGATCGTGACGGTGGCCACGTATTTTCCTGATTGCTGTTCGCCGGCGACGTCGATGAAGCCGACCGCGTAGGCAACGCCGCAGGCCACGATGAGTGCCACGATGAGGACCACGATGAAGTTACGCATGGAATTCTCCTCAAAGCGGGCGGCGCAGGTGTCAAAATCAATAAACGCAATTCATATGCCAAGATTACGGCAGCGCAGGGACTCGACAGGGGAGCGCACGCGCATTATTTTTTCTGAATGCGCAAGGCGCTGGGAAAATGGTTGCGCACCGCGGTGCCTCCCTGCAGGAAAAGCTGTGCGCGAACCAGGCAGATCGCCCTGACCACTGCCACGGGCTAGCCAACGGCAGGCATGCGATTTGCAATTTCGCCGTGTCGTCCGAGGATGCCGGCAGCGAACGGATCGACGGGGGATTTGCAATGAAGCACCGCGGACATTTCGAAAAGTCGCACGTGACGGATGATCCACTCTGGTACAAAGACGCCATCATCTACGAGCTCCACGTCCGCGCCTTCCACGACAGCAACGGCGACGGCATCGGCGACTTCCGCGGTCTCCTCGAGAAGCTCGACTATCTCGAAGATCTCGGCATCACTGCCGTCTGGTTGCTCCCCTTCTACCCGTCCCCGCTGCGCGACGATGGCTACGACATCTCCGACTACACCGATGTCAACCCGATCTACGGCAACCTGACCGACTTCAAAGCGGTGCTCCGCGAGGCCCATCGCCGCGGCATACGCATTATCACCGAGCTGGTCATCAACCACACCTCCGACCAGCATCCCTGGTTCCAGCGCGCTCGCCTCGCGCCCAGGGACAGCGTGCACCGCAACTACTACGTCTGGAATGAAACTCCCGACAAGTTCCAGGAAGCCCGCATCATCTTCAAGGATTTCGAGCATTCCAACTGGACCTGGGACGCCACCGCCAAGGCGTTCTACTGGCATCGCTTCTATGGCCATCAGCCCGATCTCAACTACGATTGCCCGGCCGTGCAGCGCGCCGTCATCGACACGCTCGACTTCTGGCTCGACCTCGGCATCGACGGCCTCCGCCTCGACGCCATCCCCTACCTCTACGAGCGCGAAGGGACATCCTGCGAAAACCTGCCAGAAACGCACGCCTTCCTCCGCATCCTCCGGCAACACGTCGACACGTACTACCCGGGACGCATGCTTCTTTCGGAAGCGAATCAATGGCCCGAAGATGCGGTCGCGTACTTCGGCAACGGCGACGAATCGCACATGGCGTTTCACTTCCCGGTGATGCCGCGATTGTTCATGGCGATTCGCATGGAGGATCGCTTCCCGATCATCGACATCCTGCAGCAGACGCCGGCGATCCCGATGAACAGTCAGTGGGCGCTCTTCCTGCGCAACCACGATGAACTGACGCTGGAGATGGTGACCGACGAGGACCGCGATTACATGTATCGCGTCTACGCCCAGGACACGCAGGCCCGCATCAACCTGGGCATCCGCCGCCGGCTGGCGCCGCTGCTCGAAAACCATCGCGGCAAGATTGAGTTGATGAACGGGCTGCTCTTCTCCTTGCCGGGTACGCCGGTGCTCTACTACGGCGACGAGATCGGCATGGGAGACAACATTTTCCTCGGCGAGCGCAACGGCGGGCGCACGCCGATGCAGTGGTCGCCCGAGCGCAATGCCGGCTTCTCCAACGCGAACCCGCAGCGCTTGTACCTACCGGTCGTCATCGATCCGGAGTATCACTATCAGGCCACCAATGTCGAGACGCAGCAAAACAACCCGCATTCGCTGCTGTGGTGGATGAAGAAGCTGATTGCCCTGCGCAAACGGCATCAGGCGTTCGGGCGAGGCAGCCTCGAGTTCCTGTTGCCCGACAATCACAAGGTGCTGGCGTTCGTGCGCAAACACGAATCGGAGCAGATCCTGGTGGTCGCGAATTTGTCGCGTGTTGTGCAGCCGGTGGTGCTCGATCTGGCGGCGTACAAGGGAGCGGTGCCGGTCGAAATGCTTGGCAGGTCGCGTCTGCCGGCAATCGGAGAAGGCAAGTATCAACTGACGCTGGGACCGTTCGCGTTTTACTGGTTGCTCCTGGAGCGGCCGGTGACGAGTCCACGGCTGCCCGAGACGGAGACCTTGCCGGCGCTCGAAGTGGCGGGCGTGTGGCAGAACCTTTTCGACGCATCAACGATCGATCAGGTCGAGCGCGTGCTGCCGGCATACCTGCAACGCCAGTCATGGTTTGCCGGCCATGGCGATCTGCCGACGGCGACACGGGTTGTCGACAACATCCCAATCGGCCGCGGCGACGCCTGGGTGATGTTGGTCCAGGTGGAATTCAGCACGGGCGAGCCGAAGCAATTCGTCCTGCCGGTGACGTTCCGCAAGGATCCGGAGGGCTCGAACGGCGCCGCCATCCCCGAAGGCGTTCGCATCGCCCGGCTCACGGTCAAGCCCGGCGAAGGCGAAACAGACCAGACCGGCATCCTGTTCGATGCTCTCGCCGACCGCGGCTTCGCGCAGACGCTTCTCGAAGCATTCACCCGCCATCGCCGCTATCGCGGCGCCAGCGGCGAGCTGCTGGCACGCACCACACCCGCCTGCCATCGCTTGCGCGGCATGGTCCGCTCCCCCGCCGAGCCGATGCTTATCAAGGCCGAGCATTGCAACACCGCCATCGCCTACGGAGACCAGTTTGTCCTCAAGTTCTTCCGCTGGATCGACGAGGGGATCAATCCGGAGATCGAGATTTCGCAGGCCCTAGCCGAGAAGACCAACTTTGCTCACGCGGCCCCGCTCGCTGGCACGCTGACTTTCTACGGCGAGAACCGTCCCCCCACCACGCTTGCCAGTTTATCCACGTTCGTACACAACGAAGGAGACGCCTGGCAATACACGGTGGATAGCCTACGGCGTTTCTTCGAACACGTTCTGACTCGACGCGAGAATCGGCCCGATCCCGCCATGCCGGGCGGATCCTACCTGGATGCGGTGAAGGACCCGATGCCCCCGCTGGCCCAGGAATTGATCGGCTCCTACCTGGAGGCGGCGGCACTCATGGGCCGGCGCGCGGCGCAATTCCATCTCGCGCTCGCTTCGATCGCGGACAATCCCGCATTCACGCCCGAGGCCTTTACCAGCGGCTATCAACGCTCAACCTACCAGTCCGCGCGCAACTGGGTTTATCGCATCGGCCAGCTTCTGCGTAGCATGGCCCCGAGCCTTCACGAAAAAGCTCAAGCCGACGCCCGCGTCGTCCTCGGACGCGAAGGGGACATCATCCAGTATCTGCGTGGCATCGTGAATCGGCGCATCAATGTCCAGCGCATCCGCTGTCACGGCGACTTCCGTCTCAGCAGCCTCCTGTATACCGGACGCGATTTCGTCATCATCAACCTCGACGGAGAGGTGCTGCGGCCGCTCAATAATCGCCGACTCAAACGCTCGTCGCTGCGCGATGTAGCGGGCTGGCTGCATTCGCAATCGTGCGCCATCTTGACCGTGCTGCACGAGGAACACCTGCGGCTGGAGGATCGGCCAACTCTTGAACCATGGGCGCGCTACTGGCAACGGTGGGTGTCGACGGCATTCGTGCGCTCGTATCTGGAAACGGCAGGCCATGCCTCCTTCGTGCCTCGCACGCACGACGACTTGCAGTCACTTCTTGACTATTGTTTGCTCGGCCGAGCAATATACGATGTGCGCTACCACTTGCTCAATCGCCCCGAGCGCGTCCAGGTACCATTGCGCGCGTTGCTGCTGCAATTGCAAGACCGCGATCGCCGACAGGTAGCCCTTCCTCCACGTTGACTGCAGCGACTTGAGATTGCACCACTGCTTCGCGTGTTTTTGCCCATTTATCCGTAGGGCAATCCACTACACCACGTCCCGATTTGCACCGATTGCATTTCCTGGCATGCGGGGTAGGGTTAACGAGTACGGAAAGTTCGCGCGTTCATTGACTGCGCGCGATGCGAGGAGTGTGCGCCCAGAGCACGTCCCACACTTCACGGGCGCCATCGATCAGCCAACTCGGAGTGCGGAATGAGCACGAAGATCGCACGGGAAGCGGCCAACGGCACCAACAACGGTGTCGCCAGCACCGATAACATGGGCCCGCTGCTCGCCGCCCTGCATTCGCTGCGCGACGGTGACTTCTCCGTGCGCCTCCCCGCCGACTGGACCGGCATCGTCGGCAAGATTGCCGACGCCTTCAACGACATTGCCTCCGCCAACGATCGCATGGCCAGGGAACTCGAACGCGTCGGTCGCGTCGTCGGCAAGGAGGGCAAGATCCGCCAGCGCGCCCGCTTCAGCAATTCCGCCGGCGCCTGGCGCACGATGGAAGAATCGATCAACAACCTCCTCAATGACCTTGTCTGGCCGACGACCGAAGTCACGCGCTCCATCGGCGCTGTCGCCAAGGGCGATCTCACGCAAACGATGGCGCTCGAGGTCGATGGCCAGCCGTTGCAGGGCGAATTCCTGCGCTCCGCCAAGCTCGTCAACACGATGATCGGTCAGCTCGGCGTCTTCACGTCGGAAGTCACGCGCGTCGCGCGCGAGGTCGGCACCGAAGGCAAGCTCGGCGGCCAGGCCCAGGTCAAGGGCGTCTCCGGTGCCTGGAAAGACCTGACCGATTCCGTCAACTCGATGGCCAACAACCTCACCGATCAGGTCCGCAATATCTCGGAAGTGACGATCGCCGTCGCCTCGGGCGACTTGTCGCGCAAGATCACCGTTGATGTACGCGGCGAAATCTTGCAGCTCAAGGAAGCCATCAACACGATGGTCGATCAGCTCCGCTCCTTCGCGTCCGAAGTCACGCGCGTGGCGCGCGAAGTCGGCACCGAAGGCAAGCTCGGCGGCCAGGCCGTCGTCCCCGGCGTCGCCGGCACGTGGAAGGATCTCACCGACAACGTCAACGCGATGGCATCGAACCTCACCACGCAGGTCCGCAACATCGCGGAAGTGACGACCGCCGTCGCTCGCGGTGACTTGTCACGCAAGATCACCGTCGACGTCAAAGGCGAGATTCTCGAGCTGAAGAACACGATCAACGTCATGGTCGATCAGCTCAACTCCTTCGCCGCCGAGGTCACGCGCGTGGCGCGCGAGGTCGGC
This sequence comes from Gemmataceae bacterium, assembly GCA_035656475.1. Classification (GTDB taxonomy): domain Bacteria; phylum Planctomycetota; class Planctomycetia; order Gemmatales; family Gemmataceae; genus SIAQ01. The sequence continues at coordinate 15,281 of DASRSQ010000865.1, forward strand.
ACCGAAGGCAAGCTCGGCGGCCAGGCCATCGTCCCGGCATCGCCGGCACGTGGAAGGATCTCACCGACAACGTCAATTCGATGGGCTCGAACCTCACGCAACAGGTCCGCAACATCGCCGAGGTCGCCACCGCCATCGCCAACGGTAACCTTGCCCGCAAGATCACCGTCGATGCCCGCGGCGAAATCTTGCAGCTCAAGAACACCATCAACGTCATGGTCGATCAGCTCAACGCCTTCGCCGCCGAGGTCACGCGCGTCGCGCGCGAAGTCGGTTCCGAAGGCCGGCTGGGCGGTCAGGCCAACGTCCCCGGCGTCGCCGGCACGTGGAAGGATCTCACCGATAACGTCAACTCGATGGCCAACAACCTCACCGATCAGGTCCGCAATATCTCGGAAGTGACGATCGCCGTCGCCTCGGGCGACTTGTCGCGCAAGATCACCGTTGATGTACGCGGCGAAAT
>DASRSQ010000866.1:0-9361 GCA_035656475.1 Gemmataceae bacterium
CTGACCCCTTACTCTCGTCCCTCGACTTGCCGGTGACCATACCCAAGTGGCCACACCCGTTCCCATTCCGAACACGGCCGTTAAGCACTTGGGGCCCATGATAGTGTGAATAACGCGAAAGTAGGTCATCGCCGGCTTTTACCAAAACCCCTCGGGCGCAAGTCCGAGGGGTTTTGCTTTTATGCTTGAATTTGGCGAGGCGTTGTGCGAGAATCCCCCATTCACAGTTCGCGCCATGAGCACCCGTTTCATCTTCATTTCGCTGTCGATTATGTTGTTGTTGGGAATCCCAAACGTCGAGTCGGTGAAGGAGATTCAGAATCTCCTTGACAAGACCACCGTCAACACCAAAGGGCTGACGAAGAAGATGAAATTCAAAATTGCCTTGGCACTTATGACCGACATCCTCCAAGATAAGGCGCCGATTTACATCAGCAAGGCGGCGCTCGCCGTAGAGCCCAACCTGCCTGAGCAGGAGGTCGCACTCGCGGCGACGCCGGCCAAGGTGACGGCGCGAGCAGCGTTGACGCAGTTCGTTGGCCAGGTCGCGGGTGGTAAGGCCGCCTTCGTGGTTCGCCAAGGCTACATCGAGATCACCACGGCAGCGATCGCCAAGAAAGCAAAATAGGCAGACGCGAACACGGCCGCTAAGCACTTGGGGCCCATGATAGTGTGAATAACGCGAAAGTAGGTCATCGCCGGCTTTTTTCAAAACCCCTCGGGCGAAAGTCCGAGGGGTTTTGTTGTTTTGTGTCAGTCGAGTCGATAGGGCCTCTTGGCCTTGTAGAGCTGCAACCGCCTTTGCGCATCTGGTTCCTTGGCAACGCTCCGATCCAACATGGCCTTTTGTTGCCAGTGCACGGCTTTCTCGAATTCACCCATCTCCGCATATGCAGCGGCGATGCTCTCTTCCGAACTCCCTTTCAGCTTCTTCGCCAGTTCCAGAGCTTCCGCGCCATTGCGATACTTGGCATCGGGGCACGCCGACAAGAACCGAGAGCGGCCCGCGAGGCAAACCTCGTTGGCAGGCTCCAGGCGCAACGATTCTTTCAGATCGGCATCGGCGCGATCGAACTTCTTCAGCTTGATCCATACCTCCGATCGGCTACCCAGTGCATATACGTTTTTCGGCTCCGCCTTGAGGGCCCGGTCGATATCGGCGAGGGCGCCCTTCAGGTCCCCTTTTTCTGCGCGGGAGTCCGCCCGCATCAGCAGAATCTCGGTGATTGGCGGTGACTTGAACGAAGATTTTAGCGACGTGGCCTTTTCAAAGTCAGCAATCGCTCCGTCGAAGTCCTCCCTGATTAGCCGCGCGTTCCCCCGGAGGTGATATGCGTGCGCAAAGGATGGATCCAGACGGATTGCCTTGTCACAATCGGCAATGGCCTTATCGAGCATGGCCTTTTCGAAATCTGGGGTCGCTGCCACGGTCTCGCCGTCCTTGTCCTTGGTGGCAGCCAAGACAAAATACTGGGCTCGGGAAACGTAGTAGCGAGAAGCATCGGGCGCCAGGCGAATGGCTTCATTCAACAGGGGCAGCGGATCATCGAGTTTCTTGGCCTGTGCCGCGCCGCCAAATTCACGAGCAGCCACCAGGGCGCTTCCGTAGGACTGGAGCGCATACGCGCAACGAGGAAGGAGCCGGACGGCTTCTTTGAAATCGGCGATCGCCTTCGAGTCGTTACCCTTTGCTTGCCAGGCGTAGCCACGATATAGATGGGCATAGCCAAATCCAGGGTCGAGTCGAATCGCTTCATTCAGATCGCGCAATCCACGATCTGGATTCTTCCAGTAGTCCAGGGCGATCGCTCGCCCGAGATAGGGCCGGGCCTGTTTCGGGTCCGACTAGATTAGCGCGGTGAAGAAAGCCACGCCGTTCGCAAGAAGCACCACGTCCTGCTTGTCGAGCCATCCGACGGCTTTCTCGTCCGACTGGACCTCGATGTGTCCGTCCTTGTCAGCCCGGACCCGAAAATCAATCTGGTCTGCTACCGCGACTACTTTTTTGAAGTCAGCCGATCGCAGCTTTGCGGGAGATTTCTTGATCAGAACCGTCTTGCCTCCCCAGTTTTCCTGGGCGCAAACTACGTGAACATTGGCGAACAGCACGACCAGAACTGCGAGAAATATGGACCGCATGCGAATTCCCTCCCGCGACTGGGCGAAAACTAGGAAATGCATAGCAAGGCGTGGCCGCGGCCGCAACATGAATTCAAGTGCAACGACAGGGCGCGAAGGAGCCACGATCGTCCGCACGCCCGTACTAATTGGCGCATAAAAGAGCCGAGGAGATCATCCTCGGCTCAACGCATTCTCTCAAACCATTACTTCAAACCGCCCGGCGCCGGAAGCGGCACTGGGCCGAAGCCGTCGAAGCCGCCGCGCGGGCCGAAGCGGCCGCCGCGGCCGCCCCAGGCGAAGCCGCGCAGAACTTCTTCGTGGTCGGACACGTCGTCGATGCCGCCGACCTTGGCGGACTCGAGGACGAGGTCCTCGTTCATCTCTGCCTTGGCGAAAACGTGGCGGACCTTCGTCAGGTACATATTCGCCTGGACATGGCCTTGCAGCACCGGCAGGAGCTTGAGGTCGTCCTTCTTCGCGTCACGCACCAGGTAGCCGCGCGGCTGTTCCTTTTGGCTCTTCAGCAAGCGGTGGTTGATGATCTTGGTGATGGCGACCGAGCGCTGGCGGTCGCGCATGTCGGCCTGCGTGAAGCCATCGTCCGGATCGGGCACAGTGTCGCTGAAGGGACGCGAGCCGGCGAGGATCTGGATGTCTTCAGCGGTCAGCTTCTTCGCCCATTCGAGCGTCGAGGCATGGCGGGCCTTGGCGTTCGGACGGACCTGCTGGCCGAGATTGAAGTGGAAGCCGAGCTTCTGGGCCTGCTGAATCAACGCCGGCGTCTTGCCATCGAGTTTCTTTAGCCAGTTGCGGTTGGTCTCGGTCAGTTCGCCGGGGCCCATCTGATTCATGATGTCCTGCAGCGTCGAGACCCACTGATACTGGTAGGTCATGTCGCCCGGCAGGTCGACCTTGAACGGGGCCTGGACATAGAAGAGAGCGTCGGTTTCGTCCTTGACGGAGACCTGGGTGATGCGCGTTGGGTAGACGAGCTTTTCGGAGCTGAACGTGAAGCGCGTCGGGGTGACGTCGCCGGTAAAGGTGCCGTCCTTATTGCGCTTCATCTGGAGCGTGTCGATCTTCATGACGGTGAAGAAGTATTTCTTCTGGACGTAGTAGTTGAGCGTGGCTTCGTCGCCGTCGTAGCCGTACTTGTTGTCCTTGAGCCATTTGAAGAGGTCGTCGGACTTGCCGGCGGCGATGATCTTGTATTCAAGGCTGCCGACCTGGCCGACTTCGAGGACCTCGACCGTGGTCTTCGGCTCCTCCGGAGCGGCGTTGCCCAGGCCGCCGGCCTTTTCCGCCATGGCACGCGGGGCGCCGAAGCCGCCGCCCATGCCGGGCGGGAAGATGCGCGGCAGCAATTTCGATTCGGGGAAGGCACGCCGTTTCGGCATCGTGAAGGTGCCGAGCGCCTTGAAGAAGTCGCGCGGCATCGTGTCGAGCTTGGGTTGCGACGGGGTCGGGATGACCATGCCGAAATCGAGGGCGTTCCCCTCGAAGCGCGGTTGCACGGTGACGGTCTCGACCTTCTTGTCCGGGTCCCAGGTGATGAACGCGATTTGCGACGGCTGCAGCATTTCGGACGGATTTTTCAGGTCGACGATGACCGGCCGAAAGTAGCCGCACATCGAGTCGGCACGCGACGCGAAGCCAAGCATCGCGATCAGGGCCGACAGCATAATGCAGTTTTTCAGGCTGCGCATGACGTGGATTCCTCGATTAAGGTTGGACGAAAAGACGGAACGCCTCAAGATTTAGACGAATCGAGAAGTGCAGTGGATTGGTCGATTGCTGTGGGACGCGCTCGCCGAGTTGGTTCGGCGAGCGCGACGCCGCAAGCGGCGGAAGTACATCAATCGCCGCGGAGGTTCAGGCCCATCTGGCGGAGCTTTTCGCGGACCTCGTTGAGCGAGGTCATGCCAAAGTTCTTGGCTTCGAGCAACTCGTCGGCGCTGCGCTGGATCAATTCGCCGATGCTGCCGATCGCGAGGCGATTCATGCACTTGCGGGCGCGGACCGACAGGTTCAGGTCGCTGACCGGCTTGTTGAGGGCCGCCTGCTCCGCCTCGCTGAGTTGCGTGGAAGGGACATAGCGGCGTTCGATCGTCGAACCCTGCTCCAGGGCCTGGCCAACGCGCAGGCCTTTAGCGGTGAGGATAATCTTGATCTCGTTGAGCGAAGTTTCGCCGAAATTCTTGCTGCTGAGCAGCTGTTGTTCGCTGACGCGGGTCAGGTCGCCGAGCGTGCGGATGTTCATCTTCTTCAGGCAATTGCGGCTGCGCACCGACAATTCGAAGTCGGTGACTGGGATTTCCAGCACCTGGTTGAAGCGGCCCGCAGCGGCCTCGGCTTCCGGGTTGTAATATTGCGTCAGTGAGGCCTCGGCGTCTTTCAGGAACAGGCGGGCTTGTTCGTGATTCGGGTCAGCGTGCAGGATGCGGCGGTAGCAGTCGACGGCCTTGTCGTACTTGTCGCTGTCCTCGTAGAGGATGCCGAGGTTCATCAGCAAGCCCATGTGCAGGGGCGGATGGCTCATGCAGCGTTCGTAGTAGCCAATGGCCTCGTCGTCATTGCCGGCGAGGTCGTTGGAATGGCCGAGCTGGAAGAGGGCGCCGGTGTGGCTCGGATCGAGCTCGACGGCCTTCTCGAAATGCGTGATCGCCTTGTCGCGGACGCCTTCCTGGAGGAAACAGGACGCCGTCTGGAAGTGGTATTCGGGATTGTGTGACGCCTGGTTTTCGACCTCCTTGAGGACACTGCGAGCCTGGCCCAGATCGCCCTTCAGGCGGTAGATGCCAGCTTTTTGCAGCTTGACCTGGTTGCTGTTGTAGCCTGATTTTTCGGCCTTTTCGAAGGCCTTGAGGGCCTCATCTGGCTGCGCTTTCTCGAGGAGGGCCTTGCCAAGATAGAAGTTGGCAAGAGCGCCTTCGGCTTCTTTGAAGTTGGCAATGGCGTCGGTGATATGGCCGAGGAAATACTGAGCGACGGCAAGCTTGAGGTACCAGCGTTTGCCGGACGGGTTGCTGGCGTTGGCTTCAACTTTCTTCTTGAGCTGCTCGGCCGCCTCGCGCAGCGAGCGATATTGCGTCTTGCCCTGGGCGAGTCCGGCGCGAAGCTTTTCGACGGTGCCCGCGTCGCAATCTTCGCGTTCCACCATCAGGGCCTTCAAATCGATCAGAATCGTGTCCACCATTCCAGCGCACCTCCGCGTTTGCCAGCAACGAAAATCAAGGGGTTAATATAATCGTCAAAAGGTGGAAATGCAAGAAGCCGCCGGAGCTGGACGCGATGTGGAAGGTCGTCAGCGCTAACCTGAACATTAGAAATGCTACGGGGCAGGAAGTTCAATCCAGGTGCGACCAACCCTCCCGTTCTCAGGTGACCGAGTTGTTCGAACGCCTGACCAGCAGTGATGGCGGAGATTTGAGGGTTTCGGGCCAGCCTGGCGGCCGGGATGTCATGGTGGCTGGCGGGCCGTCCTGCTTTCTCGTGTCTTGCATTGGGGATGCATATGGAGCTTACAACCTCGTTGACCTTTCACGGAAGGACCGGAAGGACTGGTTAACCCTGGTAGTAGGTGGCATTCCCAGCGCAGTCGAGGTCAAAGCCACTGTCGACGGCGAATTGGCCAAACAGGCCATCCTCTATTTTTGCGACCACGGGGAAATTGCCCCGGACCTTCATTGGGATTAAGTGCGCTGTTTGGCACGAGGTTGGACGTTCATGTCTTCGCAACGCACGTCGTCGGAAACGCCTGCTTGTTACGCGATGACGCAGGAAGGACTCGAAGGCATCGCCGGCGAGGAAATCGCCGACATCGGCGGCGAGGTCAAGCGCTCAGGCAACGGCATCCTCGTGTTTCGGCTGCGCAACATTGATGACGAGGTGTTGCGTCTGCGCACGACCGAGGACGTCTTCCTCTACGGCTGGGGCACCGATGAACTGAGCTATCGCGCGAAGGACCTCGAGAGCATCCAGGCCTGGACGAAGAAGGTGCGCTGGAACGATCTGCTCAAGATCCACCACGCGATCACGCCGAAACCGAGCGGGAAGCCGACGTATCGCTTCGTGGCGCAGATGCAGGGCACGCATGGCTATCGCCGCATCGATGCGAAGAAGGCAATGGAACGCGGCCTGGCGGGTGTATTGCCGGCGAGCTGGCGGCCGGCGGAGGAGAACGCGTCAGTCGAAATCTGGCTCACCATCAACGGGGCGACGGCCATCTGCGGCATGCGGCTCTCCGATCGCACGATGCGGCATCGCACCTATAAGTATGAGCATCTGCCGGCGTCGATCCGCCCGACGGTGGCGGCGGCGCTGGTGCGACTCGCGGACCTGAAGCCGGGGCAGACGGTGCTCGATCCGATGTGCGGAGCGGGGACGCTGATCGCCGAGGCGCACCTGGCGACGAAGGGACGCAAGACATCGACCGGCGCCGACTGGAAAATGCATTTCCTCGGAGGCGACATCGATGCGAGCCACGCGCGGGCGGCACAGGCGAATCTGCGGCAGTTCGGCATTGCCGACGTTCGCACCTGGGACGCGCGCGAGTTGCCGCTGGAGGACGGGTCGGTGGACCGGATCATCAGCAATCCGCCGTTCGGCAAGCAGCTCAGCACGCCAGAGGAGATCCCGCCGCTGTATCGCGAAGCGGTGCGCGAAATGGACAGAATCCTGCGTCCGGGGGGCAAAGCGGTTCTGATAGTCAGCGACGCCAAGGCTCTGCGTGCGGGAGTCGAGCGCGTCGGGTGGAAGGAACAGCGTTACGTGAATCTTCGTATGCTGGGACAGCGAGCTTTTATTGGGGTGTATCGCAAACCGGAGAGCCGGTAGCCGGTAGCCGGTGGCCGGTAGCCAAACCAACGACTGCCGGCGAAGTAAATTTTCTGGCTACCTGCTACCGGCTGCCTGCTACCGGCTCTGCCCGTGAGAACCATGAAAACGGAATCCGAACCTGATTCGGTTGAAGCTGTACCAGTAGCACCTGCGTCGCCGCGCCAGGTTTTGCTTGGCTTGTTCATTCTCTTTCAGCTCGCGTTTCTCATCCTCAGCAACATGGTCGGCATGGTCCAGTGGGTTGCCACGGATTCGGGGCTCAAGGACAAGCCGAAGATGTTCGTCGATCAACTGGCGCCAAAGTTCACGAGCAAGGAAGGCCATCTGTGGACCTGGTGCGACCGCGTCGAGACCGGCACGCGCCGCTGGACGCAGCTGACCGGGCAGGATCAGGACTGGTCCCTCTTCTCGCCCGGCACCAGCAAGGCGACTGGCGTTCCCATCCTTCTCATGAGCTGGGATCATCCGACCATCAGCGGCCCCAGCATCAAGGGGAGCAAGCTCGATTATGATGCCAAGCTGGGCTTCAATCTCGTGACGGCCTGGGGCAAGCAGATCCCGGATGACTTCGCCTGGTTGCCATCGGAGAATGCGCCGGAGGACGATAAGAATTACGTCAAGTTTGGCAAGGCGCGCATTCGCCGGGTCGAAGGGCAGTTTTACATGAACGCGCTTCCTTACGATGATGACAAGCGGACGGACGTGGAAGCGCGGCTGACGCGGCGCATGCAGGAACTGTTGCGCGACAACCACGATGGCGTCCTGCGCTACATGCAATGGCGCGTGCGCTCGTGGCTGCGTGCACATCCTGGCGAGACGGAGCCGAGGCAGGTAATGCTGATGGAGCAGTTCTATCGCATCCACGATCCAGGCGAGCCGCTTGGATGGGATGGTCCGATGCTCTTGCCGCAGGTTCTGTGGATGCCGAAGGCGGAGCCGTTGGCCGGGAAATACCTTCTTGAACCGTTCAATTACTCCACGCAACGCTTTGAGCCCATGGCCAAATGAATTCAGCGCCTACGGAATCGCAGGTTGTCGGCATCAGCCCCTGGCTGCCCTGGCCGTTCTCGGCATGGTCCTGCTGGACGACGCCCGTTCGCGCGGAACGGCTCGCGCTGTTGCGCATCGGCTTCGCCCTCGTCCTGCTCGGCGACATTCTCTGCACCTACGCGCCAGACACCATCGACTACTTCGGCAACGAACGGCTTGCCGATACCGCTATCTTCAACTGGCGTTTCGATGAGCCCCGCATGACGTGGTCGCTGCTGCGCGGGGTCGGTGATCCGGCGCTGCAGAATATCGCCATCGTACTTCTCGTTCTGACCACGATCTGGATCCTGTGGAACTCTGGCGCCCGGCTTTTGCTCGTGCAAAAGAACCCGCCCGAGCAGGATCGCAGCGGCGTTTCCCTGTGGATCTGGACCGCGGCCCTGGCCTGGTACACCCTCAGCATTTGGTCGCAAATGATCAAGCCTGTCAAGCCGGACGCGATGGACATCGGTCCGGCGGCCTGGCTGGTTCCGCTCGCGGGCGTTTCGCTCACGTGCCTGTTCTGCGCCATCGAACTTGCGAGCCGGCTGCGCGACCCGGGCCATCGCATTGCCTGGTTCCCGTCGATCGTCAGCTTCGTGACGGCCGGCGCGTTGCTCGGTGGCGGCACGCTTCTCGCGCTGCTGTCGAACCGGCTCGCCAAAGATGCCTGGTGGGTGCGCTTTCTCGGGCCCTGGCAATCGGACAACGCGCTACTGCTCGGGGCGATGGTGGCGTGGATCACGTCGGCCGGGTTCTTGCTCATCGGCTTCCGCACGCGCTTTGCCGCCGTGCTGGCGTGGATGCTGGCGATGTCGTTCGCCAACGTGAACACGAAGCTCGACAACGCCGGCGATACGATTCGGCTGATCCTGCTCTTCTACCTGATGATCTGCCCCTGCGGGGCGGCGTGGTCGATCGACTCGCTGTGGAAAAAACGCAGCGGGCCGGCGTATGTGCATCCCTGGCCGATTTGCCTGATCGTGGCGCAGATGATCTTCATGTACTGGATGAACGGCCTGTACAAGCTCTTCGGCGAAACATGGCGCGAGGGATCGAGTCTGCACTACGTGCTGGGCGATCTCGCGCTGGCCCGGTTCTCGCGCGTCGCGCTCCCCCTGCCCTTCGTGGTGACGCAGATCATGACATGGACGGTGCTGGCGTGGGAGGTGCTCTTTCCGTTCACCCTGATCTTCAAATGGCCGCGCCGCGTGGCGCTCTTCATGGGGGTGATGTTTCACCTCGGCATTTTCGTCAGCCTGGAGTTGGGGCCGTTCGCGCTTTACGCGATCTGCATGTATCTCCCGCTGTTGCCGCTCGAATGGTGGTTGGATCGCCGAGGCGAAACCACTTATTGATGACTGCGCAGGTA
>DASRSQ010000867.1:0-10483 GCA_035656475.1 Gemmataceae bacterium
CAATCCGCATATCACTCGTAGAAAACTCCATGGTGGCGTACTCCTCGGCCTCGTTGGCCAGCTGGAAGATTCTGTTAGCAAATCTCTTCCAAAGTACGCCGCCTTTTTCACTCGGCTATCCACAACATTTGGCTATATCTCCGGGCGAGGCGGCGGAATTGCAAATTACGGAGCACTGACGATGTCAGTGCGTATCTGGGGTTTAATACCTCGGTTCAGGAGGGCGGTGGATTGTTCAGCAGCACTGGGAGCGCAAACCTCACAGGTGTCACCATTGTTAGCAATCAAGCAACAAGCACGACAAATGGCCGAGGCGGTGGTATTTTTGCCCTGTCAGGCTCTGTGACACTTACATCAGGGTGTGTTGTTTCTGGCAACACATCAGGCGTCTCTGGAGGCAATGGAATTCGATGGCGATCTACGGCAACAGTGGTACTGAATCCAGACCTCAATTCTATCGTTGACGATGTTGTTTGCGAAGATTCTTAATCCAATGGCAATCCGCTTCTACATCGCTGGCCTGGCCGGCATCATACTTGCGTGTTTGTCTTTTGCTGGGGGCGGTGACGGGGGAATCCCAGCTCTCATCAAGAAGCTGGGAAGCCCAAATTTCAAGGAACGCGCTTTTGCTACCGCCAGCCTGAAGAGCCGGCCTGACGCTCTTGCTGCGCTGAAGCAAGCCGCCTCCTTCGGTGATCCGGAGATTCGGCAGCGCGCTTCGGAAATCGTAACTTACCTCGAGCGCAAGCCGATACGAGATCTGGAGGAGTTATTCAAAAGCGGCAAGGTCGATTTGGCAATTGAAAAATCATTGCAGCTAGTACCGCACATGTATGACGCAGAGATTCGGAACGTGTATGCTGATTTCGCAAGCACGTTGGCGGAATTGCATAGCAAGCGAGGCGGAGAGAAGCTAAAGAAACACTGGACGACCTTCTTCGATCCGGCCTTTGTTAGAGTAGATCGCGTTACCGAAAACTATCAAGCAGATCGTAAGAAGTCTTATTTAGTTCTTGCCCGAGAGATCGACTTGGATCCTCGACGAAGAAAGAAAACGGATTCCCCTGCAAATTCCCTGGAACATAACGCGTTGTTCATTTCCACCGGAAAAATCACCTTGTTGCCTGGCCATCGACATCTTTTGATTGCGGGCGGCGACATTAAGATCTTGGGACCTAGCGATTCAGTTACGGACTCCATCATCGTTTCTGCAGCAAATGTGGTCGTCAATTGCGATCTGGGAAATTCCTTGATCGTCGCGAAAGGCAGCATCCAGTGCAACCAAGACGTGGTTGCATGCCAATTGATTGCGGGAACCACTGTTACTACAGCGCGAAAACCCGAGAGATCCATATTGACGGAGAAAGAAAGGAATCCGCTAGGGTTTATTCGGTGGGTAGAGTCAAATAGCCATAAATGAACAGCGATCTATTCAACATTGTTCTAGTTATTTCGGGGCAGAATAGAAGAAAAAACCCAAGCTAACAGCTCGACGTCAGTACTCTGGATTCCCCCTTTGACTTGTTATGTGCCAATCGAAGAAGACATTTGTGAACGGCAGAATCGGCTTGGCCGTATGCGCCGTAAGTGCTGCACTGTTCGCTTCTCCAATTTTGGCACCCCCGCATATGATAACGATCAACAGAGACAGATACAGAGATCAGGAAATAGCTCGCGATGTCGGCGCGTTCATGAGTGAGCACGATTGCGAGGAACTCCACCGGACAAATAAGCGCTGGAAAAAGGAGCCGGCCGAGGTCCGCTGGAAAATCGTGCAACTGCTTCGCAGGAGCCTGGGTTCGAACAAGGAGTTCGAACTTCATAACTACGCCGATTTATTTGTCGAGAGCCGCCTGAAAGATGGCGGAATGCGCTTTCATGGGCACGGGTTGTGGTTCACGCAGGACGCCTTCCTGGAAAACGGCAGAGGCGCGTGGATGATCGAAGAGCTTCTGCAAATCAGGTTGCCCGACTTCACCGATGAATTGAACGCGGATCAGTTGAAGGCAGCGGTTCGAGAAGCCAACGGGCAGATCAATCTGTGGGCACCGCGCTGACCACCCGCGCGGAGCCGTCAATTCCATGAAATTCCCTAGACAGATCCCTGACAATCTGTTAAAAGTAATCCGTAGTAGACGCAGGTTCACGATTGCGAGCGGCCAGGCTTTCCAACATTGGTCGTGACGCAGGGACTCTGTGGCCACCCAAAAGTTGTCGTCAAACGCTTTGGCCGCACGCTCCTTGCTCGACCCGGCTTCGCTGCTCGTTCACAACCCACTTTGGAGGCTGTTTTGACGACCGCAACTTTGGAACCCACCAGCGGGTTCCACGCGCTGAATCTCTCGCAAGCCCTTTTGTCCTCTATTGCCGCCGCCGGTTACAAGAATCCCAGCAGTATCCAGAAGGCGTTCATCCCTCGTGTCCTCGCGGGCACCGACGTGATGGGCCAGGCACAAACGGGCACGGGCAAGACCGCGTCGTACCTCATCCCCTACTTCGAACGCTGGCGCGACACCGATCACCAACATCCCACCGCCCTCGTCATCGTCCCCACCCGCGAACTCGCCATCCAGGTCTGCGACGAAGCCAAAAAACTCTGCCCCGACAAGGACCTCGTCACCCTGCCCGTCTACGGCGGCCGGCCCATGGATGCCCAGGTTCGCGGCCTGCGCAACGGCGTCGATCTCGTCGTCGGCACGCCGGGCCGATTGCTCGACCACATCGGCCGACGCACGCTGCAGCTCAGCCACGTCCGCTATCTCGTGCTCGACGAGGCGGACCGCATGTTCGACCTTGGCTTCCGCGATGACATCCGCCGCATCCTCCGCAACTGCCCGACCGATCGGCAAACACTGCTGCTCTCCGCAACGATGCCGCCTGACATCCTTTCGCTGGCCAAGCGTTACATGCGCAAACCGATCGTGCATCTGCAAATGTCGCCGCGGAAGGTGACGATTGACAAGATCCGCCAGTCGTACTTCACCGTCGACAAGCACAACAAGTTCGAGTTGCTGCTGCGCCTGATCGAGCGCGAACAGCCGAGGCAGTGCATCATCTTCTGCGAGCGCAAGATCGGTGCCCAGCGGATCTACGAGAAACTTTGCTCAGAACGCAAGCGCGTCGCCGCCATGCATGGCGACCTGATGCAATCGCAGCGCGAGCGCATCATGAAGGCGTTCAAGGAAGGCAAGATCGTCTTCCTCGTGGCGACCGACGTGGTCGGCCGCGGCATCGACGTGATGGACATTTCGCACATCATCAACTTCGATCTGCCGATGGACCCGGAGAATTATGTCCACCGCATCGGCCGTACGGGCCGCATGGGCAAGGACGGCGTCGCGATCTCATTCGTGACGATCGAAGAAGGGGACGAGTTGACGAAGATCGAAAACTTCATCAACAAGGTGATCCCCGAAGAAAAGCTGCCCGACTTCGAGGCGTACACGCCACGCGTCAAGAAGAAGCCGGATGAGCCGACGGACGCGAAACCGGTGTTTGGTCGCCGCAGCAAGCGTTATAGCTCGCGGCTGTAGTCGACATGCGAGGGGGCGGCGATGGATGAATTCGAAGCTCTAAGGCGCATTGAAGAAGGTGAACGGCAAGCCAAGAAGCCTTCGCCGGCGTTTGACGTGCTCGAGGCTTTCCTTCGCCGCATCCCGGCCGTGGCCGATAGCTCGATGGGCAAGGGCCACTTCGAGAATGGCAACTGGTGGATCAAGTTTTCGCTCGACATCGATCATCCACTCGCCTGGCAAACCGTGCAGGAGCTCGGCAACGTTCTCAACTATCTATCGCTGACCGAGCGGTTGCCGACCATCTTCATGCCCGTGTCGCCCCCGTCCTATCTCAACGGTGGTCCTCGCGAGTTTCTTTCGTGGGTCATCGAGAGCACCGCTCCCGATTTCAGTCCGCACCTCTGCATGGAATGGTTGCAAAGCCGTCTCCCCAATCCGGTCGACGATCTTTCGCAATGGAAGTCAAGCTAAAGTGTCACCGCGCGCGAGCGGGGCCAACCGTCGCTCGCGCGTTCGGCTAACCACCCTTCCGCGTCACCGCATCATACACCTCGCCAAGCGGCACGCCGCGCTCGCGCGCGATGCGGGCACAATCCTCGTACTCCGGCGTCAGGATCGTCCGGCCCTGCCCGGTGCCACGCTTTGCGCGCACCGGGCCCCATGGCGTTTCGACCGTGACGATCTCGCGCCGCAGCTTGTGACGTTCCTCGCGGCGGCGGCGAATGCCGAAGGTCTGCGTCTCGCGGAAAAGAATCGTTTCGACCGCCGTCAGGTTCGCCTCGGCGGCAAGAACGGTCAGCATGACGCCGGGCCGATTCTTCTTCATCTGGATCGGCGTCGTGAATACGTCGAGCGCCCCGGCCGCGAAGAGCTGGTCGAAGCAGTAGCCGATCACTTCGCCGGGCACGTCGTCGAGGTTGGTCTCGAGTACCCAGATCGTATCGGCGTCCCAGTCCGCGTTGACGGGTTGCGAGGCGTTGCCGACAAAGACGCGCAGCAGGTTGGGTTGTTCGAGGAAGTCCTTGCTGCCGGCGCCATGGCCGACGCGTTCGATGGCGAGCGGCGGCGTATCGACATATTCCGTCACGATCGTCGTGAGAATGGCGGCCCCGGTCGGCGTCGTCAGCTCGGTCTTGATCGGCGCGGGCCGCAACGGCACGTCCTTGAGCAGTTCGGCGGTCGCCGGCGTCGGCACGGGCATGACGCCGTGCTCGCATTTGACGGTGCCGCTACCGACGGCGACGGGCCCGCTGGTAAAACGCGTCACGCCGAGCAGATCGAGCGCGATCGCGCTGCCAGCGATGTCGGCGATGCTGTCGAGCGCGCCGACTTCGTGGAAGTGGACCTCGTCGAGAGACATGCCGTGCACCGCCGCCTCGGCGACGGCGAGCCGGCGAAAGATCTTGAGGGCGAGCGCGCGTTGCGTGTTGCTGAGGCTGCCGCCTCCTAAGATCGCCTCGATATCGGGCAGATGGCGATGCTCTTCCTGCGGCGGCGCGTCGATATAGACCTGCGTCGCGGCGAAGCCGCCCTTCGTCACCTTCTCGACGGCGACCTTGATCGGCAACCCCAGCGACGCGATGCCCGCGAGCACCGCATCCTTCGGCACGCCGAGATCGAGCAGGGCGGCCAGCGTCATGTCGCCGGAGATGCCGCTGAAACAATCGAAATGCGCGACCCGCATGACGTCTCCTATCGGCCTTGGTACGCATTGGCCCGCGCCTGCCGACGCCGGCGCATCTCCTGAATCTGCCAGATCGCAAACATGCCGACCAGGAGGCCGACGACGAACGCGACCACGAGCTGGCGGTACGATATTTCCGGCGTGTCCGGATTTTCCACCTTCTTTTGTTGCTCGAGCAATAGTTCGAGGTCCTTGTGCTTGGGCGCGGGTTCCTTGGTGTTCTTCAGGTAGTCTTCGAGGACCTTGGTGTGGTCCACGAGCTC
This sequence comes from Gemmataceae bacterium, assembly GCA_035656475.1. Taxonomy (GTDB): domain Bacteria; phylum Planctomycetota; class Planctomycetia; order Gemmatales; family Gemmataceae; genus SIAQ01. Next base: position 5,463 of record DASRSQ010000867.1, read on the forward strand.
CCTGGGAAGATCGGTCTGCTTGATCCCCGTCAGAGGGCCGACCATTTTTTTCATGATCTCATGCGCGGCCTTGATGTCCTGATAACTTCCCTGCGGATCATTTTTCTTGTCCATCGCCGACGCGTTGAAGATCTCGCCGAGTTGCCAGTACAGGGGCAGATCGTTCGGCATCCAAACCAGAAGCTGTTCAACGATCTCGATAGCGTCTCCGGGGAGCTTTGCTTTTTCCGCGCTGACTATGCGGCCAGCCTCGTACTTGCCTTCCGCGGAGATGTAGCGAATCGGTGCTTCCTTCGTGCCGAACAGCTCGTCGAGGAAAATGCCCCCCTTTGGCTGTTTGCGACGAAACTGCATCAGCTTTTGGAGATAGATTTCATACTTCCGATTCTGTTCGTAAAGCCCTTGGCCCCAGCCCATGCGGCCGAGGTAGCCTTGCTGATCCTTGCTGAGCTCGTCCCAGGTTTTGGGCCAGATCTCCAGGCAATCGCGCATCAGGCCCGCCGCCTGATTTCGATCACTGGCGTTCGGGGAAAGAAGATGCGCCGTGGCAAAATGGGAATGCAGGATAAGGTTATCCGGATGCTTTCGTGTCAACGGCGTCAAGAACACGATCGCCTCGTCGGCCCGGCCACGCCGCATCAGCACCACGCTGTAGTCCAGCTGCTGCTCAAGCGATTGTAAATCGAACACACCCTTCGCGCCCAATGCCTCCATCAGCATGTACCGTTTCCGCACAGTGGTTTGCACCGCAGGATTCGGATCGTTGATGGTCTGAAGACGCCCTAGCGTGTCCCGGAACACATTGAAATTAATGCTGAGCTGCGTGTCTTGCCCAGAATCCGTCGTGTTGTACAAACCTGCCCATACCGACGGAATCAGAACGGCGGAACATGTTATCAAGCCAGCAATTACGGCACTTCTGAGCATCCTCATTCTCCGCTCTTTTCGCTTTTCCGATTATTCCAGACCATTGGTCTAGAACTTGCTCTTCCATGCCAACGACGCCTTTTCCGTGCGTTTAGCCCAACAAATATCCAAGTCGCGGGCAAACCTTGCACAGAAAATCGGCAAGCCAAAAATGGAGATCCTGAATGACCGCTCTCGATTTTGCCGGATTGCAAAAGGAACTCACTTCCAAGGTCCTGGCTCGCACCGGAAATCAGCTGCAGAATCTCGGAATCGAACTATCCCCCGAAGGCATCCGCCTTTTCGGCGAAACCAGCACCTTCTATGTGAAGCAACTTGCCCAACATTGCGTGCGCCAGGTGCTTCCGGAAGTTCGTCTCGTGAACGAAATCAGCGTGTGCGACAACCTCTACGCCGTCGCCTCGTAATTACATGTCACCGTCGTGGTGATGCCGCCGCGTGGCGTGAAGGCGCCGACCACCTTCGCCCGGCGCGGCTTGCACACTTTCACGAAATCATCCAGCAGCCGATTGATCACGTTCTCGTAAAAGATCCCCTCATTGCGAAACCGCTGTAAGTATAGCTTCAGCGACTTCAATTCCACGCACAGCTTGTCCGGCGTGTACGTGTAGGTGATGGTGCCGAAGTCGGGCTGCCCCGTCTTCGGGCACATCGACGTGAACTCCGGGCAGACGATCTCGATCACGTAATCGCGCTGCGGATATTGATTCGCAAAGGTTTCGAGCTGATCGCTCGACGGCACTTCCGGCATCTTCGGTTCCACAATAATCAAGGGCGACACAGCTAGGATATGGATCAGGAGCCGGCCGAACCCGCGGTATCCGTCTTCGCGCGCGGCCGAGTGAATTTGCTCGCCATTCGCGCGGTGAAGGCCCCGGGCAGCAACCCGGCGAAGAAGCCATTGAGCGCGTTGACGGTGCCATCGACTGCCAAGCCACGGCCTTTTTCGAGAGCGCGCAGGCCGGTCTCGACCACCTGCTCGGCCGTGCGCATTTTGCCGACGGCCAGATCGGTCGAACCGGCCACTTCGAAGAATTTGGTCGCGGTAGGCCCTGGGCAGAGTGCGAGGACGTGCACGTTCCGGCCCCGATATTCCTCCGCCAGCGCTTGCGAGAACGAGACGAGGAACGCCTTGGTCGCGGCGTAGACGGCCATGTACGGCAGCGGTTGGAAAGCCGCGGTCGAGGCGATGTTGATGACCGCTCCGCCGCCACGCGTCAGCATTCCCGGAATGAAGGCACGCGAGAGGCCGACCACCGCGGTCACGTTCACCGTGACCTGCTCCTGATCGCGCTTGGCAGGGATGGTTTCGAAGTAGCCATGCGTCGCGAACCCTGCATTGTTGACGAGCAAATCGACGATTAGCCCGCGCTGCTCGACTTCGCTCCGCACCGCCTCGGCCGCGTTGGCCTCGCTCAGGTCGGCGGTCACGATCTCGGTGCGCACGCCATATTTGCCCGAAACCTCGGTCGCGATCTGGCCAAGCCGATCCGCCGAGCGCGCGACCAAGATAACGTTCATGCCTTTCGCCGCAAGCGCCTCGACAAAAACCGTGCCGATGCCCGAAGAGGCACCAGTCACCAGGGCCGTTCGGCCACGATATTCGAACATGGGAATCCTTTCTACAAGAGCCGGTAGCCGGCCAAAGAGCAGGTAGCAGGCAGCCGGTAGCCAGACCAAAAATGCTGCAGGTTTGGCTACCTGCTACCGGCTATCTGCTACCAGCTCTGGTTTGGCTACCGGCTACCGGCTGCCGGCTATTTCGTCTTGACACACCGATCAGGCCAACGTATCACTGCTCGCGCTTCGAGATAGGCGTGTTATAGCCTCACGCTCGCGGAGTGCGATCATGCTGCGCCGTCTTTTTTTTGCCGTCCTGCTTGCGCCCTGTCTCACGGGCTGCATGACCTACGCCTATCCGACGATCATTTACACGCCCGATCAGCCAATCGATAACCCCGACGGCGGCGCTCACGCCTTCCGCGTCGACATCGACAAGACCGAACGCAAGCCGCTACCGAGCACCGTGCAATACACCCTGATGAGAATCCCGCTCGATCGCAGCGGCCTCGTGCCCAGCCAGCTCGAAATCGCTCCCGCCAGCGGCACCTACAATCCATTCGGCGTCGGTCAAGGCGCCGAGCACGAACGCAATCTCTACACCATGGCCGTCCGCCTGTATCGCCCCGGCTACGAAACCAAGGAACTGCGCGCCTGGGACAAGGCCCGCAGCCCGATGTGGACCAAGGCACGCGACCTGCTCGCCGAGGAAAAAGCTGTCGACGACTTGCTTGCCGTCCCGTCCGATCAACCGACTGGCAAAAGCTGGTGGGACCTCCAAAGCGAGAAAACGCAGAGCCTGCAACCGGGCTCCGTTTCGCATGCCCAGCACAACTCCCTCTTGTTCGCCTCCAGCGAATACGATCGGCTGGCCAAGAGTCCCGCTGCCGGCGCCGCAAGCATGACCACCGTCCGTCAACGCTTGCAGCAGAAGGCGCTGGTTCTCCGAAATCTCGCCGAGCAACAGCCACCCCGCTAGGGCATGCGCAGGGTTCCAACGATTTCCGACACGTTGTCCACGCCCAGCTCCTCGCACGTCCCGGCCAGCTCGTCAACGAGCCGAACCGACACGGTCGGATCGAAGAAGTTGGCGGTGCCGATCTGAACCGCGCTGGCCCCGGCAACGAGAAACTCCATCACATCATCAATCGTTCGAATGCCGCCGACGCCGATCACCGGCACGCGCACCTTGCTCGCCACGAGATAGACGAGCCGCAGCGCCAGCGGCTTGATCGCCGGCCCGCTGAGCCCGCCCGTGACGTTGCCGAGAATGGGTCGCCGCTTGCGCCAGTCGATCGCCATGCCGACAAAGGTGTTGACGAGCGACACCGCATCCGCCCCGCCATCCGCCGCCGCCTGCGCGATCGGCACAATGTTCGTTACGTTCGGCGTCAGCTTCGCAATCAACGGCAGCGGGCAGACCTTGCGCACGTTCTCGATGATGCGCCGCGTCACCGTCGCATCCGTTGCGAAATCGAGCCCGCCCGAAACGTTCGGACACGACAGGTTCAACTCGAGCCCCGCGAGACCCGCTTCCTTGCCGATCTTCTCCGCCATCTCAGTGAACTCGTCGGCTGTCTTCCCCGCGATGTTCGCAACGATCGCCGTCGGCAGCGTACGCAGATACGGCAGATGATGCGCAATGAAATGATCGATTCCATCATTGTCGAGCCCGATCGCATTGAGCATTCCCGACGCCGTTTCCACGGTGCGTGGCGGCGCATTGCCAATGCGCGGCACGCGCGTCACGGTCTTGGGAATGATGCCACCGAGCCTGGCGAAGTCGATGGTCCCCGCCATTTCTCGCGCGTAGCCGAAGGTGCCGGACGCAACGAGAATCGGATTTTGCAATCGCAATCGCCCGAGAGTGACAGCAAAATTCACCATGCGTGTCCCTGTTCGTCTTGTTGGTTGCTGCCAATCTTACAGGCGCCTGCTAGCAAGGCCACACGCGGGCTTTCAGATGAATCTTGGAAGTGACGCCAAAAGGCGTAGAATGGATCTGCCTTGCCATTTCACGGGTCCCCGTAGCTCAATTGGATAGAGCGTCGGCCTCCGGAGCCGAAGGTTACAGGTTCGACTCCTGTCGGGGATACTTGGTACGAAAGAACTTGAGGCGACAACCATCTGCATGAAGATGGTTTGTCACAGAACGAAAAACCCCGCCTGGCTGCCGCCAGACGGGGTCGACGAACCTTCCGGCTCGTCCAGCACTTTCTTGCTGGGAGGTTCAAATGAAGAAATTTCCGAAGCCCTGGTATCGTCCATCGCGTGGCCTGTGGTATGTCACGCTCGATGGAATGCAGCACAATCTTGGCACGAATCGGGAGCAGGCGTTCGAGAAGTATAAGCAGCTCCTCTGCCAAACCAGGGATACGCCGAAAGCCATTTTGCGAGTTATTCCCAAATGTTGTGGATGAGCGCCGGATCAGGCGGCGTTCTCGGTTGCTTTTTCCCCATCGATAAACTTCACGCCTTGAATCACGTCCGGTAGCAGCGCGAAGCCGTTTAGCTTTCGCCAACCTTTCTTGGCG
>DASRSQ010000868.1:0-4716 GCA_035656475.1 Gemmataceae bacterium
CGGACGTGTCGAAGTGAGGCCCTTGTTCCCAGGCTCCGCCTCGGAACGCACTATCCGCGAGGCTCCTGCCTCGCGGTGTGTCGCCAATGGAGAAGGCTATGTCTGACGCAACCGAGAAAATCCTGCAAGATGCCCTCAAGCTGCCACTGAAAAGCCGCGCAGTGGTCGCGGAGAAATTGTTGGAGAGCCTAAGCGATCAGGATGGCATTGACGCAGCAATTGATGAGGCCGAAAGACGGTGGCAGGATTACAAGGAGGGGAGGATCAAAGCAATTGCGCTTGAGGATATTTTTCCAGCATTGGCCAACAAAATACCGCGTGGCAAGAGGAAGTGAAGCCATTTCATCGGACCTCCATTTCCGAGACGAGTGCCCAAGCTTGGGAAACCGTGTCCAACTCGTGAACGCACTGAATTTTCTTCGCAGCACATTCGACGACACAATTCTCGAAGCAAAATAAATAGTGTACCCGGCCTTGGATCTTGGCGTCACACCCGACTTCCTTGATCCATTGGGAATGCGCGATCGAATAGGCCCCGAGACCACTGAGTCCGGATTGAGAAAGAGGGTAAGCATCGAGGGCGTCACCGTCGAATCTGGTAAATCGCGTAGCCGTACAACCATTGAATACACATAGAATTGCTTGCGCATGGCCACGCTCTGACTGCGCGCTGAAGGCCAAGCAGGTATGGATTGGGGAAGAATAGAGTCGAACGTCTCTGTCCGTCTGAGTCCACCGAAAACGCCAGTTCTCCAAGGGAAATGCAGTTTCCTGTCGCAGATGAGAACTCAGTTCACGCTCGCGTGAAACGAGCCTTTGACGAATTGCCTCATATTGATCAAATGACGCGATTGGAGACGGGCGAACGCTCGCAATTCGCGTCATCTCACTTCGATCTTCCTCAATTTGCTTGCGCAGCCGGTCTATGTCCATGCTAGTGCCTTTGCTATATTATGTTCACACACTTCCGTGGAGTCCACCAAGGAAAAGGTCATGTCAGACGAAATTGACGACGGCATCGACAAAGCCGAAAAAGGCCTGGACGAGCTATACGGTCCTCCCGGAACTCCAGCGGTTGTGCACTCTCTGTGGGTGGAAGAAATCGAAGCGAGAATGGCGGCCATCGAACGAGGCGAAGTGGAATGGATTCCTGGTGAGAAACTTGTTGAGCAACTAAAAAAGAAATGTGGTTCGCCAGAGTAACGAGGCCGTCATGAACCTCTCCGACTTCGCAAAGCTCCAGACTCGCCGCCAGTTCTTCGGCCGCGCCGCGACCGGCATCGGCGTTGCCGCGCTGGCGTCGCTGCTCGAACGCGACGCCGCGCGGGCCGACGATATGACGCCGCGCGCCGGCATCTTGCGTGCCCTGCACCACGCCCCGAAGGCCAAGCGCGTCATCTATCTCTTCATGTCCGGCGGCCCGTCGCATATCGATCTCTACGACTACAAGCCGCAACTGCGTCGCCATCATGGACAGGAGTTGCCAGCGTCGATTCGCATGGGGCAACGCGTCACCGGCATGACTTCCGGACAAAGCTCGTTTCCCTGCGTTGCGCCGATGTTTCGCTTCCACCGCCACGGCAAATGCGGCCTCTTCCTCAGCGAACTGTTGCCGCACATCGGCACCATTGCCGACGACATTGCTGTCGTGAAGTCGCTGCACACCGAGGCGATCAATCACGATCCGGCCATCACATATATCCAGACCGGACATCAACAACCCGGCCGGCCGAGCCTCGGTAGCTGGCTCAGCTACGGCATCGGCGCCGAGAATGCCAATCTGCCTGGCTTCGTCGTCATGACTTCGCAAGGCTCCGGCAATCGCACCGATCAGCCGCTCTTCTCGCGCCTCTGGGGATCGGGATTTATCCCTAGCGAACATCAGGGCGTCCGCTTCCGCACCGGAGCCGATCCCGTCCTCTATCTCTCGAACCCGCCCGGCATCGACGCCAACACGCGCCGCACCATGCTCGATGGCACGCGCGAACTCAACGAGCTCGCCGCCCAGGCCGTCGGTGATCCCGAAATCAACACGCGCATCGCCCAGTACGAGATGGCGTTCCGCATGCAGGCGAGCGTTCCCGAGTTGACCGACATCTCGCGCGAGCCTCGCCGCATTCACGAAATGTATGGCATCGATCGCGGCTACGACGACGGCGGCTTCGCCCGCAACTGCCTGCTCGCCCGCCGCATGATCGAGCGTGGCGTCCGCTTCGTCCAGCTCTTCCATCGCGGCTGGGACCAGCACGGCGGCCTGCCGCAACAGATTCGCGGCCAGGCCCGCGATGTCGATCAGCCGTCAGCCGCGCTCGTCAAGGACCTGAAGGAAAAGGGCCTGCTCGAAGACACGCTGGTGATCTGGGGCGGCGAGTTCGGCCGCACAGTGTACAGCCAGGGCGCCCTGAGCGCGACGAGCCATGGCCGCGACCATCACGGCCGCTGCTTCAGCGCCTGGCTCGCCGGCGGCGGCATCAAGCCCGGCATCACGCATGGACAAACCGACGACTACTGCTACAACATCGCCGAGAACGGCGTCCACATCCACGACTTCAACGCCACCATCCTCCACTGCCTCGGCCTCGACCACACGCGCCTCACGTATCGCTTCCAGGGCCGCGATTTCCGGCTCACCGATGTGCATGGCGAGGTGGTGCGGGAGATTCTTGCATAGGCATTCTAGCTGTGACATTTTGGACATAAACGCGCTCTCCTCTCCAGGTAGTTTGCGGGATCAGGGATTGAGGTCGCCCTTCTCGCCGCGCTAGAACAGAGGACGTTGCAATGAGTGTCGCTGATGAAGATGCCGAACGCGGGATCCGGGATTCATTCCATTGCACGTATGGGTTGCAACGCAGCCGAAAGATCGCCAAGCGGACCGGTCTTCTCGAATGCGTCTTTGCTGAATTGCAGTACAGCGGCGGTTGCTTTGATCCGCGCGGACGGATCCGGATCCGCATCAATCGATTTCCAACTCGTGTCACGTTGAAAGGCGAGGTCTTCGATAGTTGGGATGACGAACCGTGTGAAATCAAGCGACGGATTTCTGCCGAACGAGGATTGGCAACGAGTGGTTGCATGGTTGGACGCGGTGAATTTCTGGAAACTGCCGAGCACCTGTCGGCCGGCGGGAGCCGGATTCGGCGGTTGGTTCTGGACGATTGAAGGCTTCACGGGCGACAGGTTTCATTTCGTCCGCAGGAGCACCTGGAATCGCATCGACGGAATTGGAGAAGAAATCTTTCAGCTCGGAAACAACATCATGGAATTGGCCGGAGTCCGTGTCGTAGACTAATTCGCGACTGTCAATGTCGGTAGTCGGTTATTTTCGAGTGAGGGGGCTCTCCCCCGCTCTGGTGGGCATCTACTCCGCTCGCCGCATAAAAACCTTGGTTTTCGGCGATTCGAGGTGACCACGGCCTCGTGGTCACCTACTCGCGTCGTGGGCATCTACGGCTTGCGACAGCGAATCAGATACGCCTGCCGCGCGTAGCTCAGCCGATGCTCGATGTCGGCGAATCCTGTCTTCTGCAGCTTCGCGACGATCGACTCCAGCGGCAAATAGTGAAAACGGCCGCGGCGGGATTCGCGCGTCAGCCAGTTGCCGTAGGACCACATGCGCCACGCGTTGCGCAGGTAACGCAACGGCTTCTGCTTCTGCAACGCTCCCGTCACCGACTGGAAGGCGACGGTGCCCCACGAGGGGTTCGGTACATTGACGGAGAAGACGAAACGGCCGCCCCACTTGAGCAGGCGATGGATCTCGCCCAGCACGTTCTCGTAGGCGGCTTCGGTCCAGCGTTCCTCCTCGCGCGAGAACGATTCTGCATACTGCAGCGACAGGCCCGACACGACGCCGTCGAACTGGGCGCTCGGCCAATCGGAGAAGCCACGCGTGAAGTCGCGCGGCACGAAACGCAGGCACGCGCCGGTCGGCGTCGGCTGCAGCTCGGCCCGCAGCTTCGCGAACGCTTCGCCGTTGATCTCGGCCACGTCGACGCCAACGATTGCTTCGACCTGTCCCCTGCTCTTCTCCCACAGCACGCGCGACAGTTGGCCGCTGCCACAGCCTAGGTCTAGCCAGCGCTGGCCGACGCCCGGCGTCAACCATTCGGCCGTATCGCGCAGCAATTCCTGATAGGGAGGCAATTCGTGCTGCCGCCAGAACGCCTTGGCACAGCGGGCGTCGGGCCAGTAGTTGGTCGAAGTCGTGCTCATGTTCGTCTCCTTACGCCGCCACCTTGGCCGGTGCGGGAGTCCCCTGCCCTGCGTGCGATGGCGCCCGGCGGTCCTTGCTTTCGCGAATCTCCGCGGGCTTCGAATGCTCGTGGTGCTTGAAAAAGTTGTCGCGGTACCAGGCCACCAGTTCCGGGTGCCCGGTCACGATCATCAGGTTCTCGGCGTTCTCGTTCTCGGCCTGATTGGTGAAGTTGTAACTGCCGGTGATGAGGACCTTCTTGTCGATGATGATGATCTTGTTGTGTGCGATGGCGTGATTGTGATCGATTTTCACGTCCATCTGATTCTCGATGAAGAAGTGCAAGTCGGAATAGCGATCGACCTCGTTGCTCTTGTCGAGCACGATCTCGACGATGACGCCATTCTTCTTCGCCTCGACGAGGGCAAACGTCAGCGGATCCGCCGTGAAGGAATACGCCTGCACGAGGATCTCGTGCCGGGCCTTCTTCAACTCCGCGACGATTGCCTCCTGGCACCCGC
>DASRSQ010000869.1:0-13169 GCA_035656475.1 Gemmataceae bacterium
CGCCAAGAAAGGTTGGCGAAAGCTAAACGGCTTCGCGCTGCTACCGGACGTGATTCAAGGCGTGAAGTTTATCGATGGGGAAAAAGCAACCGAGAACGCCGCCTGATCCGGCGCTCATCCACAACATTTGGGAATAACTCCTTCTCTGCCGATTTCTTTTCGTCCGTTTTCGATTGGATTTCGATCTTGCCCCTGATTGGGGTGGCGTCGATCTTGCTAGTTTCCTTTGTGAAAATCCCGGTAATCACAACCCGGTCATTCAATTGCAGCAACACGCCGTAATCTGAGAACACTGAGACTTTCTTGTCTCCTGTCGAAACCACGAGCGTCGTCTTTCCATTGCGGCCCGCTCCTCCGGTTTGCGTGCGTTCGCTCACAGTTCCGTTGATTTGCACCCGCTTGCCATCGAATTGTTTTGGCTCGGCCAGAAGTTTCTCGATTGTCACCGGAATCGGCTTTTCAAGAGCGATCTCTCGAACGGGAGGGGAGCATTGCAGGCAGGGCGTCAATCCCGTAAGAGCCGCATCGGTTAAGCTGATCTCGTTGATCTTTTTCGACTTTCGCAAGGTGACGCATTTCGGTGACTTGTGGTACACATTACCCTTTGGCACTACGAACACTTTGGGGTCGTCAGTATCCGCTTTCTTCTTCTCCCCCACAAAACTAGAACCAACCGGCACGCCAACTGCGCCGAATAGAACTACGAGCAAAGCAAATCTTCTCATGGTAAGACCTCTGGTGTGTGGAAGGATTGCACGCCCAACCTATCCAACTGCATTGGCACTCGCAAGAGAAATGTCCGCTCACGACGAACGCCTGCCCCTTCCTTCACCCGGCCAACGTCGGCACCCGTAGCCAAGCTATTTCCGTGCATGCACCTGCTCGAATGCCTCGACAAACGCCTCGGGTTGCTGCGCACCAGACAGCGTGATCTGGCCGTTGATGATAAAGAAGGGCACGCCGTCAACATGATGTAGCCGTAATAGCTCACCAGCTTCCGCAATCGCCTCTGTTCCCTGATCGCCGCTCAGCACGATCTCGGCCTTTCCTCGATCCAGGCCAGCCTCGGCAATCACGTTGAGGATCACCTGCCGGTTGCTGATGTCCCGGCCCTCGGCGAAGTAGGCCCGAAACAAAGCCTCCACCACGCCATCCTGGATCCCCTCGATCTCAGCAAACCAAATCAGTCGATGAGCGTCCACCGTGTTCGGTGTCCGTTCAATCCTGTCGAATGCGAATTCGAGGCCTTCCGCCCTTCCAGCGGCGGCGACCTGGGTGTCAAGTTCCAGCGACCGCTCCCAACTGCCGAACTTCTTGGTGCGGTATTCTCGGCGGCTGATGCCTTCCTTCGGCATCGTCGGGTTCAACTGGAACGGGAGCCAGCGGACCTTCACCGGCATGCCGAGAGCGGCGATGGCCTTCTCCAGTCGGCGCTTGCCGATCCAGCACCACGGGCAGATCACGTCGGAGATCACGTCAATGTGGATCATGATTGAACTCCTTTTCCAGCTCATCGCCTTCTCGTCTACTTCGACACTTGCGCTCGAACATCCATCAAGGCGAATCCGAGTAGATTCTGCCCTTCCCATGTGGCGGGATGTTTCGCTTTTTCGTCCGTAGCCTTTAGACCGATACCCCAGATGCGGTCATAGGGACTGGCTTCGACAAGCACCTGATCCTCGGTGGCAAGCAGGAACGCTCGAAGCGTTTCGTTCTGGCTGAACTTCGCCACGTTCCCTTGCGTAACCAGTTGCCGACAGCTCTTCGTCCAAACTTCGTTGTCGAAGTTCCTGACTTGGCGACCAAGAGCCTTCGCATCCTTGGGGTCTGCCGCTGATAGAATCTGTTGCAACGTCTCATCGTCACCGAACAACCTCGCCTTCGAGGCCATCATCCAGTGTTCGGCAGTAGAGTAAGACATCTTGTCGATCGTGAACGAGGCGGCAAACCACTGGCTCAGGCATGAGGCCGTGATCCTGCCATCCTTGGACGGCTGATGCCCCCAGAAAAACAGGTAGCGGAATTGTTCACCTTCGGAGCAACGGCGTCGAAGTTGTTCGAGATCGAGCATGGTCATTCCCAGCAACGTTCATGGCCAGGATATTCTACGTTTTCGATGGTATGAACAGCGTGTTCCGCCCCTGGACGCCTGGGTAAACTGATGTGATCCAGGGAGCCGCACGATGATCGAATCTGAATGGCGCAACGCTGTCGAACCTCACGCCATGCTGGAACACCTCCACACCAACGGGAAACCGAGCGACCGTAAACTGCGTTTATTTGCCGTGGCCTGCTCCCGGCGCATCTGGATTCTGATCGATAATCTCGGACGTGCTGCGGTCGATGCTGCGGAGGAATGTGCCGATGGTCGTCTTGGCTCCGACGAACTGCGGGCGGCCCGGCTTGCCTGCCAAGGAACTGGAGGCCAGGCGTCATGGTACGCTGCGGCGACGAGCCCCTTCATCGCCGCACGAAATGCCGCTCGCAGCGCCCAGGCCGGTGCTGCCACGCTCGGTACCGAGGCTGAGGAACTTCTCGCCCAGGCGGATTTGGTGAGGGAGATTTTCGACAATCCCTTCCAGCGTTATCCCGATGAGCAATCTTGGCTGACGCCGTGCGTAGTTGGGCTGGCTCAGGCGATCTATGATGACCGAGCGTTCGACCGAATCCCCGATTTGGCTGACGCCCTTGAGAGAGCCGGTTGCGAAAACGACAAAATCCTGAACCATTGCCGAGGGCCGATGCCTCATGTTCGGGGTTGCTGGGTAATTGATCTGATGCTGGGGAAGGAGTGACACATGACGGAACAAGAATGGCTGGCTTGCACAGAAGTTCGACCGATGCTGGCTTTCCTCCAAGGCAAGGTGAGCGAGCGAAAACTTCGCCTGTTTAGTGCAGCCTGTTGCCGTCGTGTTTGGCATCTGCTGACCGACGAGAGAAGTCGTCGGGCAGTTATCCTGGGACGGTGGATTACGACGCCCGTGACGACGGGCGGAGAGATGTTTCTGATACACTCCACCCACTTCTGTGGACACTACAAAACCGCCACCAGACGGCGGACACGAAAGAGCTTAAAAAGGGGATAAGCTTGCTGGGTATGATGCTCTGGTGGTGGAACTCCAGGACGGCTTTGACGAGGAAATGCAAAAGTGGGTAGTGTCCTGATATTGCGTTGCAGCAACGCAATATCGGGACACTACCGGCTGTTTCATGCTGACCGCGAGTAAAGCGCCCAAGCCCACACTTTCTTGACAAAAGCCCCTGGCACGTCATCCAGGGGATCGGTGGAAGTGTGCGTCGCTGAATCAGACATGGCCATGCGAGCTCCTCTGGGCGAAGCGAGGTCATGGGATTTCTTTGACGATGTTCCTCGGATAGCCGCCTTTTCGCGGCCGTACTGATCCGCAAACCGGTTCGCCAGCGCGAGGAACCTCTCGTGGCTGCAAGGCACTATTTCTTTAGAAAATTCCGCGACGTGGCAGCCTGGACACAGGCGGTCAGCCACAGTCGCTCCGGCTCACCAAGTTCCGGAAGCGCGTCGGGCGGCAGAGAGCCGTCGCCCGGCAGCACGAAGACATGGTCCCAACCCATGTTGCCGCCTCGAAGATAACCGCGATCTGCGGTGTAATCGAAGATGTAGACCAGGTGCTGGCCATATCTGTTCTCGAAACTGCCGTAGTACAGGTTGTCGTCCGCGCGGCATTGCAGTGGCAGATTAAGTTCCGGCGGGGCAACGGCAGTGATTGACGAATGCAGTTCATCAGCCATATCGCAACCCTCATTTAGTATTTTGCTGTCGTGTCATCGTCGCCCCCGGTTCGGCCAAGGGCCGCCCGGAAAATGCCGCAGTCGCTGTTTGCACGGCTCCGCCAACTGTTGAAGACCATCCATCACTCAGATATCCAGCTTCCATAAGTCGATCCAAAAGCAGGTGAAAATAGACCAGTCCGCCAAAGCCGTCCCAACGAGTCACAATCCTGCGGACTCTCTCGTAATCCAATGGCCTCGCCCGGTGGAGCCACCGCTGCAAATTATTGCGGGCTCCCACGTCATCGCCGGGGAAAATATGCACTCGGCCCAAGCCGCGCAGTAGGACGTATTCCGCCGTCCAGCGGCCCACGCCGCGCAGTTCCTGCAAATGGGCAATGGCCTGCGCGTCAGGTAACTCGGCTAGCGTTTCAAGATCCACCTCTCTTTCGATGACCGAGCAGGCCAGCTCGATCATGGCTCGTCCCTTCTGTCGGCTGAACCCGAGTTGCCTCAGGTCTGTGTCATTCAGCCGGGCCAAATCCTCGGGTCAAGGAAAAGCGTGAGCCCGTTTCTCCTTTGCGCCGAACCGAGCGCCGTGCGCCTGTGTCAGGCGGTTGAGGAGGCAAATGCCGACTGTCAGCGACACTTGCTGGCACGCGATCGCGTTGATCACCGCCTCGAAGACGGTGGCAAATCGCGGGGGCCTCATCCCCCGGAATCGCGCGACGAGCGGTCCCAGTAGCCGATCGTTGCTGGCCACCTGATAGAACTCGGTCAGATCGATGCGCAAGCCCAGCAGCCGATCCAGGGCCGATGTCACGCCGGCCCGCACCTCACTCCGCAATGGCCGGCCGGCCACCGCGACTCGAAGCTGTGGCGACTCGGGTGGCGCTATTTGCGTGATCTCCACTTCCACCGGACCGCCCGCCAAGGGCAGCACCCTGCGATACGTTTGCCCGTCCCAGCGGTCCACGCCGTTGTCCGGCCGGCGGCGCAACGTCCAGACCGTGAGGTCCAGCCGGAAAGGTTGGACCGGCTTCAGCAAGAATGTGCCAGCGCCCATCGCAGTCTCTCCGGCTCCGTGCCGACCAGCTTTCCGATCATGCGTGTTTGGGCAACAGGATCGTCAACAATAGCGAGGCGTTTTCGAGTCCCTTGACCGCGTGGGCCTCTCCTGTGGGCAAGTAGAGCAGTTCGCCGGCTTGAAGTTGCTGCGTCTTGCCAAGGGCGGCAAATTCAACCCGGCCCTCCAGACAATGAACGGTGATCTCTCCCTTGGCCCGGTGCTCGTGGATCTCTTTCCCGGTGGGCACGATGAGGCGAATGACCTCGATCTGTTCCGTCCGGAGCAAGGTGTGTGTCTGTGCTCTGGGCAGTTCTGATCCGAGCGGTCGAACGTCCACGATCTGGGCCGGTTGTGCGTGCGGGATCGCCATTTTTATGTCCTCCAAAAAATCCAAGGGCGCCTCAGATGTTTGCCAGCTCGCCGAAGTATTCGTGATCCTCGTTGTAGCCCCCCTCTCCCTGGCCAACCGATTTGGGGCTCTCCACGAACTCGATGGCCCGAATCCATTTGACCATCTTGAAACCGAGCTGGTTCTCGACGCGCAGCCGCAAGGGCGCGCCGTGCAGGTCGCCCAGCGGCTCGTAGTTCATCTCGTAAGCCAGCAGCGTTTGTGGCTGCAAGGCGTTCTCCATCGAAACGCTGTCGTAGAATTCTCCCCCCTCGCCTCCCTCGCCGAACGAGTAGAAGACGACGGCCCGAGCATTCGCCTTGGGACGGACCAGCTTGATAAGCTCCTGAAGCGGCACGCCACCCCATTCCGCGATTCCCGACCAACCCTGGATGCAATGGTGCAACGTGATCTGTGTCTTCTTCGTCAACGCCCGAAGATCGTCCAATGATAACTCCAGCGGATTCTCCACCTGTCCGCAAATCTTGAGCCGGTAGTCCTTGAAACCGCTCGCGGCCAGCGACTTCTACTCCTCACAGGTAGGCACTTTGCCGTTGGCCCAGAAGAAGGGGGAAATGTCCTCGCGGCGGAACTCAGCCTGCGGGGAGAGGCGATCGAACAAGAACCGCATGATCGGGGTGACGATGGCCTTGGCGAGGTGTTGCACCGCCCGCGGACGCCGCCACGCCAACCAGTTGGCCAGGGCGTTCACCGCCACGATCAGGCCCACGCCCACGGCGCCGAGATAGACGCCGGCCAGGCTGGTATCGTCCGTGCCGACCACGATGTGATTCATGTTCCGAACGAATCCGGTGAACGCCACCATGGCCACATGGCCGATCATGAAAAGAACGAAGGCGCACATGACCAGGAAGTGGAGCGAGCGGCCGATTTGCCGATTGCCGGGGAGTCGTGGATACCACGAAAAGCGGTTGGTGAAAGCCGGCGACATCGACGGGCCCGTTACGATCGCCAGCGGCGCCAGAATGAACACCACACCGAAGTATGTCAGTTGCTGGAGGGCGTTGTACTGGTAATAACCATTCGGCTCCGGCGGTAGATGAAAGGTGGCGTAGTGAACCCAGATGGCCCAGGCATCGGGGATGATCTGCCAGGAGTTGGGCACCAATCGTTTCCACTGGCCGGTGGCGAACAGCAGGATGGCGAAGATCAGCCCATTGCCGACCCAGAACAGAACGCTGAGAAAGTGCCAGTGCCGGGCCATGCCGATGGTGTGCCGATAGCCGGGAAGGCCGATCCAGGGAGAGAGGTAGCGCGAGTCCTGCTTCGCGGTCCACACCTGGTCGGTCGGCACATCGATCGGCGTGAACCGGATCCACTCGGTGCCGGGCGTGCAGTGAACGTTCCAGTAGAGCCGCGGATGGTCCACCAAGATTTGCAAGCCGCTCCGGACGAGCAAGACGAGAAACAAGAAATTGACGTAGTGGGTGACGCGCAGCCAGGCTGGAAAGCCGTAAGGTTCCGTTTCGTGAACGACAACAGGGGCGGACGGCGCAGAAGGCAAACCGAAGATGGCCCACTGGACGTAAGCGCAGACAAACAGGAGCACGAAGGGCGAAGCAAGCACGAGAAGGGTTCTGCGTTGGATGCGCATGGCCGTCATTCCTCGCGTCAGCGGGGGCCCTGCAGAAAGCTCTTCAGCACGAGCGCCCCATTGTGCCTGCCTTCATATAGCATTTGTCGCAAATCGGCCTGTGTTGATCCTCACTCGACGGTGGACCTTGCCAGCGCCGCCAACACGTCCGCGCAAGCAACGATGCCCACGGGATGGCGCTCCGCGTCCACCACGATCAGACGGCAGAAGTGCCCATCGGTCATCTTCTTTGCCAGTTCGCAGATTGGGGTCTCAGCGGACACCGTGGCGGGGTCCGCCGTCATGTACCAGCTGACCGCTTCCGCCGGCAGCGTGTCCCAATCGTGCTCGACCACCCCCCAATCGGAGCAAACGCAGCCAGGAATCGCGGGAGCCTGCTGTGCTGCTCGCTTTGCGAGTTGCGCCCGACGCGCGAGATTCGCCGTCGAGAACAGGCCGATGCAGCGGCCTCCGGAGTCCACGACCGGCGCGTCACTCACATGCGCCTGCGCCAACCTCTCGACAGCTACGGGGAGCGACGTTTCCTGTGGAATGGTGATAACCTGGCGGCTCATGAGGTCGCTCGCAATCAGGTCGAACAAGGCTTGAGTCGTTTGCATGGTCTTCATCCCCCGTCAAAGGGCGTCATCGTGATGGCCGGTTCACCGGGCTCCGCCTGCCCGATTCGAAGTGTGACCGGCCAGGAATGTGTGGCTGGCTGTGTTTATTGTAGGCGCTTGCAATTCTATATGTCAAGGTGTAGAATTGCCTATGGAGGTACTGGCGATGATCCCGAAGACAGCCGAATACGCCTTGCGAGCGGTGGTGGTGCTGGCCCGCGAGCCACAGCGGGCCTACGCGGCAGACCAAATTGCCGAGGCCACCCGCGTGCCTCGCCGCTATGCCCACAAAGTGCTGCAAGCGCTGGTCCGGGCCGAGTTGGTGCGCTCGCAGTCAGGGCCAGGCGGCGGCTACGCGCTCGTGCGGCCGCCTGAGGAACTGTCCATACTCGACGTGGTGAGCGCCGTCGAACCGATCCCTCGCATCCGGCACTGTCCACTCGGGCTGAAGAGCCACACAAGTCTCTGCCCACTCCACCATGAATTGGACGAGGCATGCGCCGCCACCGAACGGGCCTTTGCCCGCGTGACCATCGCCCAGCTGCTCGCCCCATCAAGCGCCGTTCCGCCCTTGTGCGAGGCAGAACCGAACGGCAAGGCACAATTACAAGAGAAAGGAAAATGCCATGAACGACCAAACCGTAAACACCGTCTTCGCGCATGATCACGACCGGCTCGATGAACTGCTGGGAACTTACAACCAGCTGAAGCGCGTCGATTTCGCCAAGGCCAAGCAGGCTTTCAAGGAGTTCAAGTCCGGCTTGCAGCGGCACATTATCTGGGAGGAGACGATCCTCTTCCCGCTCTTCGAAGAAAAGACCGGAATGCACGACCGCGGTCCCACCGTCGTCATGCGCGCGGAGCATCGCGAGATCGGTAGGCGTCTCGAAGCATTGCATGACAAGGTTCGGCGGCAAGACGTGGACAGCGACCAAGAGGAGCAAAACCTGATGCAGGCCCTCTTCGCCCACAACCAGAAGGAAGAAAACGTCCTCTATCCAGCGATTGACCGGCTTTCGAGCGCGGAGGAAAGAGCAGCAGCCTTCACGCGGATGGACGAGCTACCCGAAGAAGCGTATCGGACTTGTTGCAGCGAGAAGCACGCTGTTGCTCAACACGGCTAGCGTTTTCCTCGGTGGCCAAATTGGATACGTGTAAGAATGGTGCTAAACGACCATCGTGAGTTGGCCCAGGATTTCCGAAACTACTGAAGGAAATGGTTAGGGTTGGTGAAGCCCTACCGTCCCGAGCGTGTCCTCCTTCATCTATTCTTAATTGACTTTGGCTAATAAGATCCCCCAGTTGCCTCTGATAATCTCCGCATCGGAGCACACGAATGAGAAAGCCGATCATTGCCGTTTTTGCAGTCGCTGTTCTATCCGTTTCCTTCATGCCTGGGTTGTCGCAGCCTCCGGGCGGCAAAGACAAGGGAGCGAAAAAAGACAAGAAAGGCCCGCCGCCCTTTGAACTGGGGAAGGTCCTTCCGGCATTCCTGCGCGAATCCCTCGAACTGACGAACGATCAGGAAAAAGCCTTGAACGACCTGGAGAAAGACGTTCGCGCGAAGATGCTGAAAATCTTGACGCCGGAACAGGTGGAGCGACTGAAGGAACTGAAGGGGCGCAAAGATGGTCCGCCAAAAGATGGTCCAAAAAAGGCGAAAGGGCCGCCGCCCGTAGGCCAAGCGCTCCCGCCGGCGAATGGCATCCAGTGGTTCGCGACCTGGAAGGCGGGCCTGGCCGAAGCGCAGCGAACCGGGAAACCGATCTTGCTAGTATCAGCGGCGCCGCACTGCGCAGGCGTTTCCGGCATCTGGTGACCGGGCAAGCAAGATATGGACAGGAGTTTCCTGTTCCAGCCGCAAGTGATCGCCGCGTCGCGGAGTTTCGTCTGTGTTCGGCTCGCCACTTATGAAGATGAAACCGAGGCGGACTTCCTCAAGGCGTTTACGCCGACGAAATCCGGCGAATTGGAAAACAGCGTGTTCGGGATCCTGGCGCCCGATGGGCAACAGAAACTGATCCGTCCCGGCCGCGGTCCGAAGCAGGCATTTGCGGGCCCAGCGGAGATGGCCGAGGCGATGAAGAAGATCGCCGCCAAGTACCCGGGCAAGACGACGGAAGGCCCAATGGCATTGCCCTTGGTCGCCACGATCAAGCTTGGCGTCAATGTAGCCGCTGCAGACAACCAACTTCTGGTGATCGTCGTTGGCAAAGACGCTGTGGCGCGGAAGCCGCTGGAGGAAAAACTGGCCGCGCTGATATGGAATGACGAGTTCGTGGGCCGTTTCGTATTCGCCAGTGGGACCGCCGCCGATCTGGCAACGGTGGAGGTGAAGAAGCAGGAAGCCGGTCTGTTGATCGTCGCACCGGAACAATTCGGCCGCACCGCCAACGTGGTATCGAGTTTGTCTGTGGACGCGAGCACGGTTCGGATCGCGACGGTACTGCGCAATGCCGTCGCGCATTTCAAGCCGACAGAAAAGACGTTCATGAACCACGTTCGTTTCGGCCAGAGCCAAGGCGTATTTTGGGAGCCACGAATTCCCGTTACTGACCCGATGGAGATCAATGCGCGGGAGCGCGGGAAGAAAAACAAGAATTAGAACGACGCGAACGCCTCAAGTAGCGGACGCCGCCGATCGAACTCCCGCCTGGTCTCTCCGTCTACGGCTTGCGGCACCCCTTCGCCACGCTATTCATCGTCCAGCGCCCGGACAAACTCAGATACCTTCGTGAACCGCTCGGTCACAAGGGGCTTGTTTGACGAAAGTGCGGCTCTTCACGTGGTGCTTGTTGCAAGGAAGACGCTCTGAGCGGGACGAGACCCCACATGAACGCGAGCGTTCGTGATTGAACGTTCACGGGTGTGCGGTTCAGAGTGCCTGTTCGGGTAGGGGGGAAACGGGGAAAAGGAAGCGACTGCGACATGTCGATCTAGGCGCAATGTCCGGTCCCAAAACGGTCGAAATAGCGGGGCAAAAAAGGGGAAAATATTGGCGCTTTTGCCCCAACAGGGCTACAATTCAGCAGCAGCGCAAGATCGCCCCAACCTTCACCATGACGAGGGTTTCAACGCAGTCGAAGCGCAAGTTCAACTCGACAAAAATGCCGATTTTTGGACTCAAAACCTGGCATTGGAAATACGCTGGATTCGTGTTGGATTGTCACAAACCCCTAATGCGAATCTTGTTCGGCCGAATTGCCCCTGAATCGCGGTTATTGATAGTCTCCGAAGTTCGCAAGCGGGGAAAAAACGGGGAAATTCTGCAGCCGGTGGACATGCCGACCATTCAGGCACTCCAATTGACGTTGGCACTCGTCGCCGTCAGATGGTCTCATACTCAGATCGATCGGCATCGCTTGCACAAACACTCGCGCATGCAGGTGAACGGGATCGGTAAGGCCAATTCGATCCTCTACAACGACGCCGTCTACGAACACCGCCAGGCGCGGGCGAATGCAACCTTGATCATCGAAAATGTAGCTGCGCACTGGCAGGAATTCCTGGAAATAGTTTTCCAAAACCTCGCGAACTGAATTGCCCGGCGCCTCCATCTCCGGGCATCTCGCGTATCCCTGGATGAAGGATGAAAAAACGACGGTCGCCATCATTTGCCTCCGATGCTCAGATTTCGCGTGATTCAATCGTCCGCGAGAGTTCGTAACCGGGAACCGAATTAAAGTGCCGACGAAGAGCAGGCGAACGCAGCACTTCGACCAATTTTCTCAAACGCGTGTCCGCTTGCAATCGAGCCGAAAAGGGCTACTTTGTCGAGCCGACCCTCTTCGACAACGTCAAGGACGAGATGACCATCGCCAAGGACGAGATCTTTGGCCCAGTCGTCAGCGTGCTGCCGTTCAAGACGATGGACGAAGTCGTCGAGCGCGCAAATCAGACTTGCTACGGGCTCGCCGCCG
The DNA here is from genome assembly GCA_035656475.1 of Gemmataceae bacterium. Lineage (GTDB taxonomy): Bacteria > Planctomycetota > Planctomycetia > Gemmatales > Gemmataceae > SIAQ01. The sequence continues at coordinate 11,339 of DASRSQ010000869.1, forward strand.
CCATCTTCACCAAGAACATCGACAAGGCCCATCACTACGCCCGTGAAGTGAAGGCGGGCACCGTTTGGGTGAACTGCTACCACGTCGTCGACACCACGACGCCGTTCGGCGGCTTCAAGATGTCCGGTCAGGGCCGCGAAAACGGCGAGGCGGCTCTTGAGCATTACACCGAGACGAAAACGGTCACCATCAAGCTGAGCTGATGCCTTCGAGCACGACAGGCGCTCGCTCCGACACAAACCGGGCGAGTGCCATCTTTCCGACATGGCAAGGAAATCGAATGCAACTCGACTACTGCGATTTCGTTGACCAGCTGGCATCGTGCCTTGCAACCATCAATGAGCGCATCGAAGCTCATGTCCTGAGCCAGATGATCGCCGGGGGCGACGTCTATTACTCCCCCTATTTTGAATTCGACCTCGTCACCGTGATGGACCTGTGCAAAGTGCTCTCCGCCGATCCGGCGCTATGGGCGGATTTCCGGCGTGCCGTTGAGGCTCACCGGCCGAGCACGCATTGGACGATTCTCTTGGAACACGTCCATGGTGTGGGACAGGTGACAGGGAAACTGAAGTTGCTCGAACAAGGGCTGTCTTGCCCGGCAGCCGATGACCGCCGGCGTCTGGCGGAGCATCTCAACTGCCTCGACGGCGAAATCGGCCTGTGCCGGCTCCTGGCCGACCGCCGTGACCTGGCCATGCGCATCAATGCCAACGCTGGATTTCCGCTGACTGATGGCCTGTCGGTGCGGGGACTCACCTACGTTCTCGGTGAACACCCTTGCTTGCTGGACGCCTTGCAAGTCCTCGTTGAACAAAACAGAGGGACGGAGTCGTCTGTTTCGTTTTCAAGGAAGGACGTCCGCCGTTAGTCGCCTGTTGAACCTGCCGTAGCAAACCTAGCGCTGTCACTTTCGGAGTTCTTCATGTTCCGCACCGGTCTTCGGCGATCAGTCATAATCGCCGCCGCGTTGTGTACATTCAACCTGGGGACGGTCGGACGCTGGACGGGGCCGACGTGAAAGTAGTTCGTTGCCTGACCGACCAGAAGCCGGGTGACTTCACCGTCGAGTATCAGGTGGCCGATGGTCCGGTCCGCACCGCCATTCCGTCACGCGTCAGCCTCGAATTTCCGGCCATCAAGACCAAGAAGAAAGAGGATGGCAAGGACAAGAAGGAAAAGGATGATGACGACGACATCGAAGAGAAAAGGACTCCAAAGACGACAAAACCAAGAAGGAAACCGTGCCGCCGATCCCCGAGAAGGACCAAAGCTGCACCCGTTACACGGCGGCCCATCTGACCACTTTGCCCTTCACCTCGGAATTCCGCTATTGCGTTAAGCTGCTGGGCAAGCCCGTGCACGAAGCGACATTCAAGACGCGCGTCACGGCTGATAAGTCAGTTCGTTGCGTGCTGGTCGGCGACCTCGCGCAGGGCCGAAAGGCACAACGTGAGGTTGCCTACCAGATTCACCACCATAAGCCGGAGTTTCTCGTCGCGCTGGGAGACATCGTCTACTCGAACGGCCGCATCAGCCAATACATGGCCTATTTCTGGGGAACCTACAACAACGTCGCCGAGCCAGGCCGCTGACCGGCGCGCCATTAATGGCGACGACGACGTTCTACCCAGTGCTGAGCAATCACGATGTCGCCGCCAAGCTCTCCACCGTTCCAGATGCGTTGGGCGCCAATCGGGTAGGAGGGGGAATTACTTCCCCCGTCCTCCCACACCACCGGACGTACTTTGCGTATCCGGCGGTTTCTGTTCTTGTTGATACCGGTCGTAAAGCTGGTTGATGTTCACCAGGTCCAGAGACTCGATCCAAG
>DASRSQ010000870.1:0-5330 GCA_035656475.1 Gemmataceae bacterium
TCGCTTCGTCGTGCGCGCCTTGCCGTTCGAGCAAGTCTGCGAGCTCCATGTGGGATCGCCACGAATTCGGATTAATCTCCAGCGCCTTTTCGAACTCCGCCTTCGCTTCTGGAAGGTCGCCTTGTGCCGCCAAGAGGCGACCATAACTGTGATGCGTCACCGCGTCCTCGGGATCGAGTCGCAACGCGGTTTTGATTGCCGCCAGGCTTTCGTCATATCGTCCCAGGTAAAGATAAGCCAGTCCGAGGTTGTTGTGGCCCCAGGCAAGAGAAGGGCTCCGTTTGGTCAGCTCGACGAGGTAGGGAAGGGCTTCTTCCACCTTGCCTGCGGACATCAGCGCCTGGCCCAAGTTGGCAAAGGACTCTCGGTTCGGCCCTGTAACCTCGACGGCGTGTCGCCAGAGTGTAACGTCGTCGTGCCAGTAGCCGACCTGGTTCCAGGTGCAGGCGCCCAGCGATAGGGTCGCGGCCGTGCACAGGATCAGGGTCAGCCGCGAAGATAGTCGCCGCAATCGAATGAGATCGGCCATTCCCCAGGCCAGCGCCATAAAGATGCCGATCAAGGGCACGTAGGTATATCGGTCGGCGGTCGACTGAGCGCCCACCTGCACCAAACCGATCACCGGCACGAGGGTGCCGAGGAACCAGAACCAGCCCACGACCAGGTACGGCTGGTGCCTGGTGCGGCTGACAATCAAGAGGGTCAGCAGCGTGATCACTGCAGCGCCAACAATCGCCGCCGAGAGAGATTGATGCCCCAGTCGAATCGGGTAGAAGCAAGTCAGGTCCAACGGATAGACCGTTCTCCACAGATAAGTGGCATAGCCTTCGCCGACGTTCATCAACCGGTTCTTCCAGGTTGTATTCTCTACCGAGGCCACCGCCCCTATCTTCGATTGAGCAATCACCGTAAGCATGCTGCAAACCGCGCTGAGTGCAAGCAGAGGCATCTTTTCTGCGATCAAGCGCAGTATTGAAGCCCCAGCATAACGTCGCTCGCCGGCGGTGCTCGTCTGCGTTTGCCCGTGGTTGGCCGTTAGAGAAAATCTTCTAAGGGGCCAAAAATCCAGCAACAGCAGCACGCAGGGAACCGTGACAAGCATCGACTTTGAGACAAGCCCCAAAGCGAAAGCAACGACCACAGCCACGTAACGACCGAATGAAGGCTGCCTTGCGTAGTGAGCGTAGGCGAGGAGCGTCACTATCCAAAACAGTGTGCTGAGAACGTCTTTTCGCTCGGCAATCCAGGCCACCGATTCAACGTGCAAAGGATGGATGGCGAACAGCAACGCGACGGCAGCGCTAGGCCATTTCTCCTGGGTCATGTATGTGAACGTCCAGAACAGAAGGATGGTGTTGGCGACGTGCAGGATCAGGTTGTGGACGTGGTACCCGGCCGGGTCGAGTCCGAAGAGGGTGACATCCAGCTCGTAAGAAAGCCACACCAAAGGTATCCAGTTACCATCGTGCATGCTGCCCAGGGCCCAACGGACGTTCTCCCAGGTCAGCCCCTTAAGCACGTGGTAGTTGTCGGTGACATAAAGCGGATCGTCGTATTGAATAAAGCCGCAAGTGGCCACCCGCCAAAAAAGCGCGATCGTCGTTATGGCCAGGACGACCGAGATAACGCAGCGCGGAGCCCGCGCCCAAACACGCCGGGCCAGATTTGAGGGCCCCCTCATTCGCCACCAGCCAATTTGCGAAGCAATTCCGGATCAGGCACGCCGCCCAGTTCTCGAAATGCCTGCAGGTCTTGCTTCGCCAGATCGTTGCGTTGGGCGAGGCAGAACAAAGCCGCGCGCTTCTGATACAGATCGCGCTGTTGCGGCGCCCTGGCGATCGCTTCACTACAGTCTTCAATCGCGCCCCTCACGTCGCCCATCTGGGCCAACACCGCTGCGCGATTACCGTAGGCCTGCACCAGATTCGGGTCGAGCTCGATCGCACGACCGTAGTCGGCCAGTGCGCGCGGGGCATCGTTCAATGCCACATAGATACTTGCCCGGTTGCAGTAGGCGGCGGCAAACCCCGGTTGCAATCTCACGACGGTATCATAATCTTCCAACGCTTCTGAAAGACGGCCACGCGCGCGCCGGGCCATCGCCCGGTAGAAATAGTACGTTGCCACACCCGGATCTTGTTCAATGGCGCGGTCGAAGTCTTCCAGCGATTCGTCCAGCATTCCCAGCGATTGACGGCCGATGCCTCGGTTATATCGGGCATCAGCGTAATCGGGGGCGATCTCGACGGCGCGATCGAGTAGCTCCAAAGCCTCGGCACGGTTCCCGCTGTTAAAGTTGGTGCGGGCCAAATTCACCCAGGCGCGCGGGTTGGTAGGTGCCTTGGCCGCGGTATCGGCCCAGATCGACGCCTCGGAACGATAGTCGCCATTGCGGCGCCAGGTTTGCCAGGCGAAGAGTGCGGCCACCCCGCCGACGACAACGAGGTAGGTAGGCAGCAGCGCATAGCGTGGCGCTGAGGGCGCGTCGATCCGAGAAAGCACCCGCAACCCCGCATAGGCGAAGGCGGCCGTCCCGGCTGTGATTGCCGCCAGCGGAAGATACATCCGGTGTTCAGCTATCGTTTGAGTGATGATGGGCACAAAACTCGAGCTTGGTGACAGGACCAGAAAAAAGGCAACCCCTAAGAATCCAACTCTGGGGCGGGTGTAAAAGGCATAGAGGAGCAAGAGCAAAAGGGCAACAACCGTCGCGACTTGAGGCCACGCCTCACGGAAACCTGACGCCGTCGCGAATCCGTAGTCGAACACCAGCGGGTGTGGCCAGGCCGAGAGCCGAAGGTAGTGCAGGATAGCGCCCGCCTGAGTGAGCGCGTACTGTGCGGGGGTAATCGCGTGGGCGAATCCGGCTGAACCACTTCGGCCACCGGTTCCCGTTACCAGGTAGGCCAACAGCAGCCAACTAGCTGCCAGCCCGACGTACAGCCATTTGCGATTCTGAAGCGCCTGGCGGAACGAGCAGGAAAGAAACGCGCGATCGTAGAGCAACGCCACGACGGGGGCCGTAACCATGACCTCCTTTGTAGCCATGCCCAACCAGCACGCCAGCGTCGCGCCGACGTACCAGGCAACCGGCCGCCGTCCTGTGGCGCCGCGTACAAGGCAGTAGAGCGTCAAGAGGTAAAAAAGTCCGCAGAGCGACTCAGCCCGTTGTACTACGTAGGTCACCGCCTCGGTCTGCAGCGGATGCACCAACCACAGCAGAGCTGCCGCGAAGCCAATCGCGAGCGGTGCATGTGAATCAACCCACGTTAGTGCCGCCGTTCTGCGCACCAGGCCAAACAAGACGAGAGCCGCCACGAGGTGGGTGCCAAGATTAAAGGCGTGATATCCCTCCACCTTGGTCCCTGCGCGGCCGTGGTTAAAAGCCAGGGTCAGGTTCACCAGCGGTCGGCCGGCAACGGTCGTGTTCCGCGGCGGGGACAAGGCGATCGAAAGCGGCCAAAGGCGACGTATCGTCGCATTCTCGACGATCGCCGGAATGTCGTCGAATACGAACGGGCCGTGCAAGCTATTGGAATAAGAAGCCACGCCCGCCGCCAAGAGTAACGCGGCCGCGAGCAGGACACGAAAATCGCGAGGCGCGTCGCCGTCGCTCCGACGAGCTTCAACGGTCGCTGGCTCGGTCATTGTTCCTGCCAGGTGAGCAACGAGGCTCCGATCAAATCGAACTCGTCTCGTAGGGCGGGATCGCAGAGCCCATAGAACGTCACCTGACGACCTCCGTCCAACAATACATAGACGACGCCCTCCCTCTTGTCGCCTCGCACCGTGCGGCGCTTCCGGACGCCACACGCGAACGCCGCCCGCAGGCAGTTTTGCCCGTTGAGCAGGCCCAATTCCGGCTTTCCGCGCGACAAGTCAACAACGGCGGCACGATAGCCGAGCCAATCGTAAAATCGGTCCAGCCCCTGCTCAAGCCCCCCCGTCAACGGGGCGGCCTCCGGAAAGGTCACCACCGTGCAGTACAACTCAGCACGATCGCCCTGCGAGCCTTGAAATCGCAGGCCCGTGAAATGGCCCTCGCGCGGAAGCCAGCCGGGGTCGGGCAGCACGCTGAGCAGACTCATCGATTTCGGCGGCCGGAACTTGAAGTGATCGAAGTTCTTCCAGTCGCCGAGTTCGGTGACGAGAAAAGGATCGGCGCGCCACTCAACATAGTTTGCGGAAGTCGGCGCCTCCGCGGAATCTTCCAAATACCTGGCCAACGTCGAGAGCACGACACCGGCCCCGGCCACAACCAGGCAACCGGCTGCTAAGCGGAACCATAGCTTGAAGGATCGCTTTGACTTTTTACTCCCAGCGAAGCGACGACGCGATCTGTGTGGAACGCTCGTATCTGGCGGCGTTGCAACGGCGCTTTCGCCAGCGGTCCCGTCAACAGCCGGCTTCGTCTCGCTCAACAGGGACTCGACGAGCGATGCCAACGAAAGCAAACGTTCGGGCGGTTCAGCGGCGGTGAAACTCTGGTCGCACCAGGGGCAAGTCACCACCTCACCCGCCAGATCGTCTTCCACCCAGCAGTCATGGTGACAATGCGTACAGAGCGTTTCCATGGTAGCGTGACAGAAGCGCTGGTAGCCGTTCGATTTCGATTCGCAAATTCAGCCGGCACTTGCAGCGTCGGACTGCGAACGCGGGAATTGTTAGGAATGGATGAGCGGTCTTCCGTCCGAGGCGGCCATGTCGATAATAGGGTTCTTTCCCGAACCTGGCAATCGTTGGACGAACGATGAGTGCTCTGATCGAAGAAGACTTGCGCACCCTTGGTGACCCCGCCAGCGGATACAGGCCGATCAGCGGTTTCGCGATCGCGGGACTCCTGACCGGAGCATTGAGCATCCTGGCTTTGGTGCACACGGCTTTCTTGTTTATTCCCATTGCGGCCATTGGTATCAATTGGAAAGCCCTGCGGTCGATTCACGACCTGTCACCTGAGCTTGCGGGGCGCCGCCTGGCACTGGCGGGTCTGGCTTTGGCCCTGATTTTCGGACTGTCGGCGCCTGCCCTTCCTTTTTTGAAGGAGCGCGCTGACCGCTACCAGTCCATTCAACTCGCCAGCGCCTGGTTTACCGCACTGCGCAATGGTCAAACTTCACTCGGACTTCAGTGCACCCTTCCTAAATGGATGCGGGTTACCGAGGGGGTCAATCCTGACGCGGCCTACGCCGACTTGTCGGGCCAAAAAACATTGACTCGGTTTGCCGAAAATCCCGCCGTAAGCGCGTTGCTGGAGTTGGGCAAGCGGGCCCACGTTCGCTACGTGGGGAACGTGACGATGCAGATCGACGAAGAAAAGCAGACCCTGGTCG
>DASRSQ010000871.1:0-2949 GCA_035656475.1 Gemmataceae bacterium
TGGCTAAACGAGCTCTGACCGCTTGTAGGCATGTGGTTTCAGGTTCACTATCCTCCCCTTGTCGGGGTTCTTCCCACCTTTCGCTCGCGCTACTGGTGCGCTATCGGTCGCCAGGGAGTACTTAGCCTTACGAGATGGACCTCGTAGATTCAGACTCGCTTCCACGTGTCGAGTCTTACTCAGGTACCGGATCGTCCGCTTTCACCTTACGCATACGGGGCTATCACCCGCTCTGGCCGTACTTTCCAGAAACGTTCTGCTAGGCTACTCGCTTTCTAAACACCGGCCCTACAACCCCTCCGGGGCAAGCCCCAAAGGTTTGGGCTATTCCGCGTTCGCTCGCCGCTACTGACGGAGTCGCTGTTGCTTTCTTTTCCTAGGGGTACTGAGATGTTTCAGTTCCCCCCGTTTGCCATCTGGTGCTATGGATTCACACCAGACTGATTCAGGGATCTCGGGATCAACTCGCGTTTGACCAATCCCCCGAGCTTATCGCAGTCTTCCACGCCCTTCATCGCCTCCTGGCGCCAAGGCATCCCCCACACGCCCTTAGTAGCTTGGCCGCATTGATCGACCCCTTGCTTTCTTGATACCGCTTGCTTACGCGCGCGGCTCGTAGACAAGAATCCGATCATGCTCCGCTACCGTCCTGTTCGTGCATTATCGAACAGAAGTTAGTAACGAATCATCGATCTTTCGTTATCTCTAACGACGCATACAGAGAATCTCTTAGCTTCCACAAGAAACTTTCGTTCCTCATGAAGATACAACTTTCTTTCCGCTGCCTAATTGTCAAAGAACAGTACCGCTTCAGTGAAGCGGACTATCATCCTACGCGTTCCACCGAGAGTGGCAATGGGGGCGCGAAAAATATTTGCGATTCGCGAAAGGATCGCGAAAAAGTGAGGAAACCGCGTAGAATTTTGCTGCCGGCATTGTCGAGGACTCAGCCATCGCTTAGGACGGATGTACCCGGCTGCTCGCATAGATTGGCTCGCCAGGGGGACGATATGAACGTGCTCGTGATCGACGTGGGCGGAACGAACGTGAAAATCCTCGCAACGGGACAGACGGAGCCTCGCAAATTCCCCTCGGGGCCGACGCTGACGCCGGAGGGCATGGTGGCGGGCGTGAAAGAGCTGGCGGCCGACTGGACCTATGAAGCCGTCTCGATCGGCTATCCCGGCTTCGTAGTGCGCGGCCGGCCGATCGTGGAGCCGCACAATCTTGGCACGGGCTGGGTCGGTTACGATTTCGCGCAGGCGTTCGGTTGCCCGGCCAAGGTCGTCAACGACGCGGCGATGCAGGCGCTGGGCAGCTATCAGGGCGGCAAGATGCTGTTTCTCGGCCTGGGCACGGGGCTGGGGAGCGCGATGGTTGTCGACGGCATCCTTGAGCCTATGGAGCTCGCGCATTTGCCATACAAGAAGGGGACGTACGAGGATTATGTCGGCAAAGCAGCGCTGGAGAAGAAGGGAAAGAAGAAATGGCGCGAGGAGGTGGCCAACGTGGTGGCGAAGCTGGTCGCCGCGCTGGAGCCAGATGATGTCGTGCTGGGTGGAGGCAATGTCAAAAAGTTGAAGGACCTGCCTCCGGGCTGTCGGGCAGGGGGCAATTCCAACGCATTCGCGGGCGGTTTTCGCCTTTGGGAGGATGCGCCCAATCCGCAGACTAAATCAGCGTGAATACAGGAGCTGACAATGCAACTCGGAATGATCGGCCTGGGACGCATGGGAGCGAACATGGTGCGGCGTCTGCTCAAGGGCGGGCACGAATGCGTCGTCTTTGACATGTCGCCGAACGCCGTGACGGAAATGAGCAAGGAAGGGGCGGTCGGCTCCGCATCGCAGGCGGAATTCATCGCGAAGCTCGCGAAGCCGCGAGCAATCTGGCTGATGGTGCCGGCGGCGGTGGTCGACAAGGCAATCGCAGGATTGCTGCCGCACCTCGAAGCTGGCGACATCCTCATTGACGGCGGCAATTCGTATTACATCGACGACATTCGCCGGGCCAAGGAGCTGAGCGCGAAGCAGATCAACTACCTTGACGTCGGCACCAGTGGCGGCGTCTGGGGACTTGAGCGCGGCTATTGCATGATGATCGGCGGCCCCAAGGATGCGGTGCAGCGGGTCGATCCCATCTTCAAGACGCTTGCTCCAGGCCAGGGGGACATCCCGCGCACGCCGGGGCGCGATCACGCGGGCGGCACGGCGGAGCTTGGCTATCTGCATTGCGGGCCGTCCGGGGCAGGGCACTTCGTCAAGATGGTGCACAACGGCATCGAGTACGGCATCATGGCGGCATACGCCGAGGGAATGGGGGTGTTGCGCGATGCCAACGTCGGCAAGCGGGCGCACGAGGTCGATGCGGAGACGACGCCGTTGCGAGATCCGGAGCATTATCAGTACGACCTCAACCTATGCGACATTGCTGAGGTTTGGCGGCGCGGCAGCGTGATCGCGTCGTGGCTGCTGGACCTGACGGCGACGGCGCTGCTCAAGGATCCGGCGCTTGCGCAGTTCGCGGGGCGCGTGTCCGACTCCGGCGAGGGACGCTGGACCATCAAGGCGGCGATCGACGAAGGGGTGCCGGCGCCGGTGTTGACGACCGCGCTCTACGAGCGTTTCAGTTCGCGCGGCGCGGCCGACTTCCAGGACAAGCTATTGTCGGCGATGCGCTACGAATTCGGCGGGCATGTCGAAAAGAAGGGTTAGCTAGAGGATCATCAGCCGATGATCCTCTCGATTGGCGGAAAACCATGGAATTTACGAGGTTTGCCGACTAGTGCTTTGTCAAGGCTTAGCTGAGGGGTCGCTCGCGGGCGGGGTCAAGCGTCTCTTCCGCCTACCAACATTGCAATGACGCGCTCCAAGGCGCGTTATCAAATTTAGCGGCAACCATGCGCGTCAAGCGTCTGCACCAATCATGGCAGCTGCTGGCCGCGACCCC
>DASRSQ010000872.1:0-14725 GCA_035656475.1 Gemmataceae bacterium
GTGCCGGCCAGCGAGCTTTACGTGCGCAATGGCATCACATACATTGCGCCGTTCGTTCAAGCGGAATACTGGCTCGATCGCGAAGGGGCAAGGTTCGGCGCCGGACCTCGAAGCTTTTGGCTTTATCACGTTCCGGACACCTCGTCATTGCAAGTCGATCCATCCGCCCGGCAGCTCTGGATCAATCTCGACTATTTCATGGATCATCCGTCGGTGCGCATCCCGTTTCGTCAGGATGGTACAGCGCGCTGGCATGACGCATCGCAACGTGTTTGCAAGGCTGGCGAAACGCTACGTCGCCGCTTCACGCTGCATGCCGGCAGCGAACCAGCGGTCTTGCCGCGGCTGCTTCTTCAACCCCGCGGCTTCCTGGCGACGTTTGTCTGGACCGAGCACGCCTGCCACACCGCCTTCCCGGTCCATCGCGCGCTTTACTACGGTCACAGCGATGTCTCTCTGGCGATCGACGCCGTCGGCGGATTCATCCATCATGGCATCCCGATCACGAAGAGCGTGCATTACTCCAACGACACGCAGATGGCGATCGTCGGCGAAGGCGCGTGCTGCGCCGGTCCGATGGCCGCGCTCGAACTCGACTCGGCGTTTGCGAAGTTCGTGCAAGACCTGGCGGGCACGGGGCAGGTAGAAATCTGCCTGCACTGCCGTGATCCGCAGTCCTCGCAGCGCGATAACGTTGCGTCGGCCTTGAAGCATATGCACGAGCAGTTCGGCTGCGTGTCCTGGATCGATCACATCTGGTGTCGGCCCGACGGTAACGTGTCCGGCTCGCGCGATGCCTTTTCGAGCGAGGCCTATGTTGCCGGCACGCCCGGGTTCGTCGGCGATCTCTTCGAGCAATACGGCGTCCGCTATTTCTGGAATAACGCGTACGAATACTGGGGCTCGCTGCAGGCAATCTGCGAATCCGCCCCGTACTGCGACACCCCGATACCGATCGCCACGACGCACGGCCCCGGCTTCGCCGCTCATGTCGTGACTGCAATCCGTCATGGCCTGCCACTCCCGCTGCTCTGGCAGACGCCATGGGTTTCAGGATCCGCCTATTCCTGGCCGACCTACCTGTGCGAACCGGGCGGCCGCAGCGCGGCCGAGTGGGATCAACTCTACTCGGATGAGGTGTTGCAGGCGTTCGCGGACGATGGCCTGATCTATCTGGCACACGCGTATCCGACGTGGGCAGGCAACCAGAATGGTTGCTGGCAAACCGATGCCGCGGGGGGCATCCAGATTCATTCGCGGTTCGACGGCGTTCTCGCCCGGATGGCACGGTTCCAGACCGAGAACAAGATCTGGTTCGCCACGGTGCGCAACGCCGTCGATTACTGGCGGAAGCGCGCCCAGGTTTCGCTACAGGTGACGCCAAATGGCTCGGTCGAATTGACTAATCACAGCGGCGAAAACATTTCGGGCTTCGCCCTGTTGCTGCCCGAGCGCCGTGCGTTGCAAGGCGTGCCTGCGAACTGGAAGACGTGCCCGCGCGGCGAGGTGTGCTGGTTCGATTTCCCCCCCCACGCGTCGGTCACATTGTCGGTCGAACCGAGCGTGCAGGAGCGCCGAGCCGCCTGAGAGGAGTGCAGTACATGGGAATGAAATCATTCTTCAAGCGGCGCCTGAGTCCGCGAAACTATGAGCGCCTCGCCATCGTCGGACGGGCCCTGCGTGACTTGCGCAATTCGTTCCGCGCGGCGCCGGCGCTCTCCACGTCTCGTCTCGGCAGCGCCGATGCGACCGGGGTCGCGCCGCTCGGCTTGAACGCGATTCGCGCCGCCATCGCATCGCTGGGCATCGGCGCCGGCGATTTGCTCCTCGTGCACAGCTCCGCAAACACGCTGTTCGAAGCAGGGAAGGCCGCGGAGCCGGACACGCCCGGCGATCTCCTCGGCTACAGCGATGCCATCGTCGACCTCCTGTTCGACATCATCGGGCCGACCGGAACGCTGCTGATGCCGACTGAGCCGCCGGGGGACGTGATTCTGAAATCACGCACGCGCGAGGTGTTCGACTATCGCAAGACGCCGACCAATCGCGGTCTGATCACGGAGCTATTTCGCCGGCGCCCGGAAGTCGTGCGCAGCGTCCATCCGCGCTACAATCTCGCGGCATGCGGACCGCTGGCGGACGAGCTGGTTCGCGATCATCATCTGTCGGTCCCGTATTGCATGGACGAGAACTCTCCCTGGTACAAGTTCACCCAGCGTGAGGGAAAGGTGCTGATGCTCGGACCAACCCTCGACGCGAACTCGCTCATTCATCTGCCCGAATATCTCTATCCGACTTCGTATCCACGTGCGGTCTATTACAACAAGACGTTCCCGCTGCGCTACATCGACCGCGATGGCGTCGAGCGATCCATGGAGCAGGCGATCCACGTGCCGCATTTCATCGGCGGTGAATGCGCCCAGTTTTGCAAGTACCTGCAGGAGAAGTACCACCTCTACCGTTTCGTCGCCGCGGGGTACGCCGAGCTCATTTGTTACAACGCGAAGGCGCAGTTCGACGCCCTTTGTGACGAAATGCGCGAGGATGTGTGCTGGAACGATGTTCGTTACTGGCCCAAGTCGGCGTGAGCCGACGCCAAATAGTGAGGCCCTGAAAAAAAACATTACCGGAGTACGACGTGGCAAGTCGGCGATTCTCGATCCTGGTCATGACGGATATGCGTCGGTCCAACGCGAATACCAGCCTGGACCACATCGACGCCTTTCGCGACTACTCGCGCCATGAAATCTTCTATTACGATCCGCTCTTTCGTCTAACGAGCCGAAACCTCGACCTCGACGAATTCGACGTGGTCGTGATTCACTACTCGGTTCTGGCGATCCATGACACTTATCTGCATCCATTCTTTCGGAGGAAGCTGAGCGAGTACCGTGGACTCAAGATCCAGTTCATTCAGGATGACTATCGCCGCATCGACATGATGTGCGAACGAATCCGCGGGCTCGGGACCAACGTCCTGTTCACGCTCTACAATGCGGACAAGATCGACCTGGTTTATTCGCCCGAGCGGCTGCCCGGCGTGATCAAGTTCACGACGCTGGCGGGCTATGTGCCGGACAATCTGCTGTCGAAAAAAACTCAACCACTGGAGACGCGCCCCTTCGACGTCGGCTATCGCGGCCGCGAAGTCCCGTACTGGCTGGGCCGGCTGGGCCAGGAAAAGACAAGCATCGTCAAGACCTTTCATGAGCACGTGCAGGGGCATCCGCTCACGCACAACGTCAGTTGCAAGGAAGAAGATCGCATCTACGGCGAGAATTGGCCGAAGTTCATCGAATCCTGCAAGACCATGCTTGGCACGGAAAGCGGTTCGAGCATCACCGATTTCGACGGGTCGGCCGAAACGCGAGTCGACGCATACCTCCAGGCGCATCCGACCGCATCGTTTGAAGAGGTACACGCCGCAGTGCTGGCGCCCTATGAGGGAAATGTCGTCCACAACTGCATTTCGCCGCGCGCCTTCGAGACGGCGGCGTTGCGCACGGCCATGGTTCTGTTCCCCGGCGAATACTCCGGGATTCTCCGTCCTTGGATCCACTACATTCCGCTGGAGAAGGACTTCTCAAACTTCCCCCAGGTAGTCCAGGCGATTCAAGATAACCGGCTTCTTACCACCATGATTGAGCGGGCCTACGAGGATCTGGTGGCAAGCGGTCGATATTCCTATCGAACACTCATTGCCCAGTTTGACGACATTGTGGATCGCCATGCGACGTCGTGCAGCAAGCCGACAAAGCAGGGCTATGAGGCGGCGATGCTGGAACCGCTGCCGAAGCCGAGGTTTCCATGGTACCATCACGTGCGGCTCGCCGCCGAGCGTGCGGGCATGCCTCCTTGGGTCGCGACCACGATCAAGCGCGTGATCGGCAAGAAGACACCCGCGGGGTGAAGCGCGCGATTCTACTGAACTTGACTCGATTCGGACGGGGTAGGTAGAATCCCGCCGCCGATGGAGCCGGATGCTCCATTCTCAGCAGAAAAGGATTTTCCTTTGCGAATGTCTCTCGTGCGCCGCCTGGCGGAATGGCACTCGGGGTTTTACATCTTGAGTCACGCAGCATTGCTGGCGCGCGTCACCAAAGCTGAACTCGCGGCACGCTATGCGGGCTCGGTGCTCGGCCTGGGCTGGGCGTTCGTGCTCCCGCTGATGGTGCTCGGCCTCTACACGGTCACTTACACGCTCATCCTGCGCGTCCAGGTGCAAGACCTGACAGCATTCCAGTACACGATGTTTATCTTCGCCGGGCTGGTGCCGTTTCTGTCGCTGGCGGAGGCGCTCGGGCAGGGCTTGCCGTCGGTGGTGGCGAATCGGGCGCTTCTCACGAACACGGTGTTCCCGATCGATCTCGCTCCGGTGAAGGCAGTGTTGCTAGGACAGGTCGTGATGGCCGTGGGCATGGCGGCGCTCCTGATCTGCCAGGCCATCTTCGGCGAAATTCACGCAACCGTTGTCCTCCTGCCCGCGCTCTGGTTCTTGCAAATCCTGGCCCTGACCGGCATCGTCTGGCTCTTATCGCTGATCAACGTGGTGCTGCGCGACCTGCAAGCGCTGATCGGGCTGATCATCATGTCGCTGATGATCATCTCGCCGATCGCGTATGGGCCGGAGAACGTGCCGCCGGGCTTGCGATTCTTCCTCGTGCTCAATCCGTTTGCCTGGTTCGTGATGGCCTACCAGAAAATTCTTATCTTCGGGACCTGGCCGGATGCGCTGCATTGGCTGGGCTTGGTCGGCTGGTCGACGCTTTTGTACCTGGGCGGCGGCTACTTCTTCTCGCGCACCAAGAAAGCGATGATCGACTATGTCTGAGCGACCTGCCATCGCGCTGACGGGCGTGGGCAAACGTTACACGCTGTATCCGTCGCCTTTCGCCGGCGCGTGCGACGCGCTCGGACTGTCGCGACTGGTGCCCGGGCTGCGCAAGAAATTTCGGCAGTTCTGGGCGCTACGCAACATCAATCTCTCGCTGCCCCGCGGGGCACGCATCGGCATCATCGGCCGCAACGGCGCAGGCAAGAGCACGCTTCTCAAGCTGATCACCGGCAACGTCGAACCGACCGAAGGCAAAGTCGAGGTCAACGGCGAGGTCCAGGCGCTCCTCCAGGCCGGCACGGCCATGCATCCGGAATTCACCGGCTACGAGAACATCCACGCCTCCCTCACGTACCAGGGGCTGACGCATTCCGAGATCCAGGACGCCGTCGCCGACATCGAGGACTTCACCGAGCTGGGCCGATTTCTCGATCAGCCCTTCAAGACCTTTTCAACCGGCATGCAGGCGCGTCTCGCCTTCGCCACGGCGACCGCTGTCCGCCCCGACATCCTCATCATCGACGAGCTGCTCGGCGTCGGCGACGGTTACTTCGTCAGCAAGTCAACCGAACGCATGGAGAAGCTAATTGGCAGCGGCGCATCGGTGCTGCTTGTGTCGCATTCCATGGAGCAGATCCTGCGCTTCTCCCAGCAAGCCGTCTGGATCGATCGCGGCCAGGTCGTGCAGGAAGGCGAAGCCCTCCCCGTCGTCAAGGAATATCAACGCTACCTGCTCAACCTGGAAGAGCGACGCCTAAAGGCGAAGAACAGCGCTCGCGCCCAATCGGCCAATGCGTCTCCCGACACGGATGGATCCTTCTCCGATGGTCTCACCGTACGCTTTCGCGTGTCGACCGGCGGCCGGCTGCGCGTCGGCGAGATTTCGCTGCTGGAAAATGATCGACAGCAAGATCGTCTGCACGTCGGCGGCCCGCAGGACAGCGCGCTCGGCACCTCCGCCCACGTGCAGCTTGACACCGCGCCGTGGTCGCCGCCATGCATCGCTGATGGCCGCATGTATCGCGAGTTGCACGCTGCGAACACTCCGCTCGCTGGCGATTGCGTGTTCTGGCTCTACCATTTCGATGCCGCGGTGACTTATGCCATCGAGGCGGACTACTGGCTCGAAGCGGGCGAAGCCGCGGTCGAGATCTGCCGGGGCGACACCGTGTTGCAGTCGACGCCACTCGCGACATCCAACGCCTGGAGCCGCGCGACCTCGATCTGCCAGGCACGCGAAACGAGCAAGCAATCGGAGTCAGCACGCGCCCACTGGCCGGGCCTCGGCGGTCTGCGCATCGCGTCGGTCCGCACGCTCAACGCGGCCAACGAGCCAAGTTCGCTGTTCGAGTTCGGCACAGCGATGAGCATCGAGATCGACATCATCGCCGAGCAGGCCGGCACGTATCCGTTGCAAACGTCGCTGTCGATCTTTCGGCGTTCCGACGGCGTCCACGCCACACAGTGCATCGGGCCTTCCAGGGTCTACACGGTGAAACAGGGGGAGGTGATCCGGACGCGTCTGCAACTGGATTCGCTGCAGCTCGGCAATGACACCTACGTCGTCTCCGTGGCGGCGTTTCGTTCCTACGATCCGTTCGAGCTGAAGGCCGCGGAACGCTATGACCTGGTGGACCGAAGCGTGGAGTTCAAGGTTCATGGCCGAGAACCGTATCGCCGTGGCATGTTCCAGCACCAGGGCGAATGGGTCATCACCGAGCCGGCGGCCGCGCCGCTGCGCGCTGCTGGATAGCCTGCACCCGCCAATCGCATGTCGGAGAATGAGATGGATGAGCTGCGCCTGATTCCAGGCATCTTGCTACTGTGGGAGCATCATCTCGTTCCGGAAGCGGGTACCTTCTTCGAGAACGTTCGCGCCTTTCGCCGCTATTCCCAGCTCCCTGTCTATGAGATGAACGTCACGCTCGGCGTGCCGCCGGCCCTGCGCGAATTCGAATTCACCGTCACCGTCTTCCACTACAGCCTCCGCCCGACCGGCACATGGATCAGGCCCGAAATCGACGAATACCTCAAACGGCTCACGCGCACCTACAAGATCGCCATCTTTCAGGACGAGATCTACTACTTCAGGGAACGCGTCGACCTGCTCAACCGCTATGCCATCGACTGCCTGTACACACGCCACAAGCCGCAACACTGGCATGAGATTTATCCTGACGCGAAGACCGTCAAGAAGCGCATCTTCTACATGGCCGGCTACGTCGCTCCGGAGATGGTCGAGGCGGCGACGAAGGCGTACGTTCCGCTCGAAGCCCGGCCCATCGATGTCGGCTATCGCGGCCGCCGGCTGCCCTACTATCTTGGCCGCGCTGCTCTCGAGAAATCGGAGATCGGCGAGAAGTTCCTCGCGCTCGCCCAGTCGAGCGGCCTCGCGCTCGACATCTCCATCGAGGAACACGATCGCCATTACGGCGACTCCTGGCATCAGTTCCTCTCCCGCTGCAAGGCCATGCTCGGCGTGCAGGGGGGCGTCTCCGTGATCGATCAACAGGACCGGTTCCGCGACCGCTATTATGCTCTCATCAAGGAACGGCCCAATCTCACGTTCGATGAATTCGCCGACCAGATGGGGGAAGCATTCACCAGCCTGGAAAACCGCATCGACTATCGCGCCTTCACGCCGCGCCATTTCGAGGCGGCTGCATTTCGCAATGTGCAGATATTGTTCGAGGGCCGCTACGACGGCATGCTGACGCCGGACGTGCACTACATTCCCTTGTGCAAGGACTTCAGCAACATCGCTGACGTTCTCGGCCAGCTACGCAATCTCGAGCGCATGAAGGCCCTCAGCGAGCAAGCCTGGCACGACCTCATCGGCAGTGGACGTTTTACCTACGAAGCGTTCATTCGCTCCTTCGACAAAGAACTGGAAGAGGCGGGCATTCGTCTGGAAGTCACGGATCGCGACCTGGACGTTCGTTTGCAGACTTACCTCGCGGACTGGACCGCGTTTCAGGAGAGCTATTTTCAGGATTGGCGTGCGATCACCAAGGGCTTCATCAACTGTCCGGCGCTGTACGAGCATCTGCTGCGTGCACGGCAAGCGATGGAGGCCTATGCCGCCGCCCGCCCGTTCTATCCCGTCAGCGGAAATGCGCGGCTCGATTTGGATGCACTACAGGCGCAGGACCGCAGATTCTGGCGCAAGCTCTGCCGCATCGCCCGTTGCGACCTGGATTCCGGCGCCTATCGGCCGACCTTCGGGGACGTGCTGCATCACAAGTTCCTGGACACGTATTTCTTCGGCAGACGTGCCGCGCGCAAGATCCTGCGTATCGGCCGATCGCTGATAACATCGCGCGCCGGCTAGACCTCAATTCCGTCTTGTCCGCATGCCGATCGACGATACCATGGAGATTGAACGCCCTCCCTACCTTCACATTCTGCTGGCTGCAACATGACCGATCAAGAAAAGACCGGCCTTGGCAATTACTTCGTCGCGAATTATCCGCCGTTCTCCACCTGGAAGCCGGCGCATCTGCCGGACGCATTTGCCGCGCTCAATGCGCCGCCGCGGCCTGGAACGCCGCTGGGGCTGTATCTGCACATTCCGTTTTGCCGCAAGCGCTGCAAGTTCTGCTACTTTCGCGTCTACACCGACAAGAATGCCCGCGATGTCGATGTCTACATGGACGCACTGCTCAAGGAAATCGAGCTATACCGCCAGACGCCAATCGTCGGCGATCGCACGGTGCAATTCGTCTACTTCGGCGGCGGCACGCCGTCGTACCTCAGCGCGACGCAGCTCAAGAGCCTGTGTTCGCGCGTGCAGCAGTTCTTCCCGTGGAACCAGGCCGCCGAGGTCACGTTCGAGTGCGAGCCGGGCACGCTGCAGCAGCACAAGCTCGAAACGCTCAAAGAGCTCGGCGTGACGCGGCTGAGCCTGGGCATCGAGAACTTCAGCGACAAGATCCTCGAGTCGAATGGCCGGGCCCATCTGTCGGCCGAGATCTTCCGCGCGTATCAGTGGGCGCGCGACCTGCACTTCACGCAGATCAACATCGACCTCATCGCCGGCATGGTCGGCGAGACCTGGGACAACTGGCGCGATTGCGTCCAGAAGACGATCGACCTCGCGCCGGAGAGCGTGACGATCTATCAGATGGAGCTGCCGTACAACACGGTGTTCTCGAAAGAGCTGCACATGGTCGATCAGCACGTGGTCGATCCGGGCGAGGTCGCGGACTGGCCGACGAAGCGTGCGTGGGTCGATTACGCGTTTGCCGAGATGGCGAAGGCGGGCTATTCGGTGTCGAGCGCGTACACGATGGTCCGCGACAAGGCGAAGACGAAATTTGTCTACCGCGACAGTCTCTGGCACGGCGCCGACATGTTCGGCACCGGCGTCGCGTCGTTCGGCCACGTCAACGGCGTCCACGTGCAAAACGTCGATCGCTGGGAGGAGTATGTCGAACGGCTGCAGAAGGGGGAGCTGCCGCTGGCGCGAGCGCTCAAAGTGCAGCCGGATCAACTGCTGCGGCGCGAGATGATGCTGCAACTCAAGACGGGGCGGCTGCAGCCGGACTATTTCCGTACCAAGTTCGGGACCGACATTCTCAGCACCTTCGCCGACGGCTGGGGGCAATTGCAAAACGACGGGTATCTGACGGTCGCCAACGGCAACATTGAGTTGACGCGCGCCGGGCTCTTGCAGGTGGACCGTTTGCTGCCGGCGTTCTTCGAGGCAGAGCATCGCGGGACGCGGTATACTTAGCGGGTGCCGCGAGCGGCGGATGTTGCTATTCCTCGTCCTCGTCCTCATCCTCGTCTTCGACTTCTCCCATTGCGTCGGTGAATGCGTCGATCTCGGATGCCTTGACGATGAACTGCGTCGACTCGGCTCGGTCGAGCGTGAGGATGCCATTGAGGTGATCGAACTCGTGCTGCACCACGCGGGCAGGGAAGCCGGCCAGCGCCAGGGCCCGTGGTTCGCCGGCGGCATTGAAATAGTCGATCCGCACCTGCCGATAACGCGGCACCAACACGAGCAGTTCCGGAAAGCTGAGACATCCCTCCCATGCCTGCGCGGTTTCCTCGGACAGGGCGCCGAGCTTGGGATTGATGAAAACCTCGACGCCCGGCGGTCCGTCCTCGGTTGCCGGCGGCAGGATCGCCGCGAGGAAGACACGCTGGCTCGCAAACACTTGCGGCGCGGCCAGGCCGACTCCCTTTTGCTCCTTCAACGTTTCGGCCATCTCGGCGAGGAAACGCTGAAACTCCGGATCACCAATCTTCTCCGCCGGTACCTCGGCTGCGATCTGTCGCAACACCGGTTGGCCGAGTTGAGCTACTTTCAAGGACATGGTAACTCCACTTCAAAAGTCTTATGCGTCACCGCCGTCAGAGGATGGCGCGGGGTGAACGACCGGTACCCGGTTGGATAACTCCACGCCGCGCCAGACGATTGCTTCTTCCCGTTCCGCCGCGCACTCCAACTCTGGGAATCGCATGTGCGAATCAGGATCGAAGTAATCTTCATCTACCCGCCATTCGAACCACACCTGGTAGCTGCCTGGCTCCAAGCCAATGCACCACCGCCGATAGTCCCAGTCGGAGAAGTCGCCCGGCGTCTCCGGGGGCGGTTCCACCGAACACGGCCTCACCCGCCAATCCACCGACCGTGACTCGTTTGCCTGTAGCGTAAATCCCCCGCCCGCGGCGGAAACGAAGAGATGGGTGGACCACTCGGCCATCTGCCCCGTGGCGGTATTCCGAAACTTCAGCCCAGTGATGTCGGAAAACGGCAGGAATAGCTTTACCGTCGATTCATTGCGGACGGTCATCCGGAAGCTGTATTCCGCTGCGGTCTGCTCCAGCAACTCCAGGGTCAACGACACCGCGTGGTTCAACTTCCCTCCGATGGTGGAACATTCGTTCTTGCAGTGGACACACCGCGAGGCAGAGCCTCGCGGGTAGTGCGTTCCCAGACAGAGCCTGGGAATGAGAGTCGTCCAGCCCCTTAATTCCGCTTGTTGAGGGGCGACATTCATTTTACAGTAAAGGAAGCGAAGGAATGCCCTGACTCTCCCTCGGAATGCATCATGGGCGTCGGCCTCTACCTTACCGGCACGTACGAAAGCGGCGCGA
The DNA here is from genome assembly GCA_035656475.1 of Gemmataceae bacterium. Lineage (GTDB taxonomy): Bacteria > Planctomycetota > Planctomycetia > Gemmatales > Gemmataceae > SIAQ01. Next base: position 10,943 of record DASRSQ010000872.1, read on the forward strand.
TTGGCCAGTCGGCCGAAGACTGGCTGGAACAAGTCGCGTCGTGGCTGGAGGGGCATGAAGAAGAGCCGTTGATGCTGTGCCATCGCTCCGCCAACGATGCCAATCAGCCGACGCTCTTCGTCCAGATGCATCCGTGTGCGGAGGAGGTCGAGATCAGCGTGCCGACGCCGGGCATGTGCGCGGTCGTGGCCAAGACCTCGACGGCCGGCCCGGGCTATCACATCTTTCTTTGCAATCTCCTTCACTCGCTCGGCAACCAGTTTCAGCTCGAGTGGCACGATCCTGACGAGCAGGAGGACACCGGTGATGAGACCGGCTACTTCTTCCACCAGAACGCGTCCCTGGTACGGCAAGAGATGCTGCGTTGGCTGAGTGCCTTGTCGCGCGTCGTGGTCGAGAATTGCCTGGATGACGACGTCAACATTCGCATGGTGTCGATGCCACTCGATTACAGCTTTCCCGAGCAAGAGGGGATCCTGACGCCGACCGGGCCGCGTGCGCCGAACTGGTTCGAGCAGATGGTCGAGACGCCCGAGCGTGGCATCGAATTCTTCCCATGGTGGAGCGAAGGCGTCGGGGCGCCGTTCTTCCTCGGGCGAGCCCTGTGCCGGCTCTGGCAGGAAGTCCGCTGGCGGACGCCGATCACCGAGGACGAAGGCGAATTGCTGATGGACGTGCATCTCGATCTGGAGCGTGCGTATCATCTCGATCCGACGTCGCCGATGCCCTGGCGCGAATGGCAGGAGTTGCTCGAGTATCTCACCGAGTACTTCGGCTACGCCGAGTTTCAGCACGAAGAGAGTCTGGAGGAAGAGATCCAGAAGCGCGCGGCCGAGCATGATGCGGACGCACCTCGCATCGGCTATCGGCGCGGTCCGGTGCAGGTGTTGCTGACCGGCAACTGGTCGATCACGATCCCGGGTGAGTTTGCCGAGGAATGGGAGGAAGGTGGCGAGACCTGGAGTGCCTGGCACGGCGGCCGCACGGTGTGGTTCACGAGTTGGTCCGTGCAAGGCGAGGACGAGGAGACGCTGCAGCCTCGCGAGATCCTCGACAGTCGCTCGTGGCCCGACGACGGCGAATTCATCGATTACGAGGAAGGCGTCTTGCTCGGTCGGGCTGTCTTTGTGCAGACCGAGGAAGAAGGGCAGACGCTGTGGAACCTGAAGGGTTACAGCGCGGTCGAGGGGAATTTCGCGCTGTGCAACATCTACTTGCAGGACGAGTGTGATCGCGAATGGGCGGTCGGCGTGTGGAAGTCGCTGCGCAATCAGCCGTGACGTTTATCCCCGCCTCGCAGAGGCGAGCGGACGTGACGCTTTCGCTGAAACAACATCCTGTCTGCCCGCCTCTGCGAGGCGGGGCTAAACGAATCACTGCAATCCTTTTGCCATCTCCTTCTGAATCGCTGCCAACGGCTCAACGCCGACTGACAGGCGTATGAGGCCGTCGCTGATGCCTTGACGCGCCTTCTCCTTCGGGCTGACGTAGCGATGCGACGTGGTCGCGGGGTGGCTGAGCGTCGTTGTCGCGTGGCCGAGCGATGGGCTGAACGGAATACCGGGGGCGGCGTGAATGAAATCGTTGACCGCGTCGCGGCCGCCCTCCAGTTCGAAGCACAGCATGTGGCCGAAGCCGCCTTGCAGGACGCGCTCCGCGATCGCGCGATCGGGATGGTCCGGCCGACTCGGATACCACACGCGCGACACGCCGGCTTGCTCGGCAAGCCAATCGGCGAGTGCCCGGGCGTTTTCGCAGGCGGCGCGCATGCGCAGGTCGAGCGTCGGCAAGCCGCGTTCGGTGAGCCAGCAGTCGAACGGGTTCGACGACAGGCCCCAGATGCTGACGGCGGTGTTGATCGCGGGGAGCATGTCAGCGTCGTTGCCACAGACGAGGCCAAGCGTGACATCGCTGTGGCCGGCGATCATTTTCGTCAGGCTCTCCATCACGAAGTCGGCGCCGAGATCCATCGGCTTCGTCAGCACCGGCGTCGCGAATGTGTTGTCGACAACGAGCAACGCGCCGGCGTCGTGCGCCAGCTCCGCAAGGGCCGCGATGTCAACGACGCGCACGAGCGGATTCGACATCGTCTCGACGAACAACAATTTTGGGCCCTCACCCCCAACCCCTCTCCCAGAAGGCGAGGGGCGACTGAGCGCCGTTTCCACCGCCTTCAGATCATTGCAATCGACGTAGTCCGCGGCGACGCCGAAGCGCGACAGCTCCTGCGTGAAGAGCTGAACGGTACGGCCGTAGAGGCGATTGCTGGCGAGGACGCGCTGGCCTTGCTGGACGGTGGCGAGCACGATGGCGCTGATGGCTGCCATGCCCGAGCCGGTGATGACGCCCCATTCGGCCGATTCGATTTGCGCAAGCATTTTGCCGAGCTGGCGTGCGTTGGGATGTGCGTCGCGGGCATAGATGAAGCCCGGCTGGCCATCGTTCATGATCGCGTCGAGCGCGTCGAGATCGGGAATCGAGTAGACAGAGGACTGGTAGATCGGCGTGACGAGCGGTTTCGTTTTGCCGAGCGGCGATTTATCGGACGGAGGCATGCAATAACTCCCGAATTACAGAAGATGCAAATTCCGGGAGGAGCCTTGAACGCGGTCCGAGCCGCGCCCGTGAGGAAGCGGTCAGCATCCATTGGATGCACATGTCGCACGGGAGTCGGCCCCGCTTCCTTACGGGCGCGGCTCGCACCACGTCCTGTTCACGGATGGAAAATGCAACTGCTGTCTGAACTCGTTAGTTATTCTCACTCAGCAGCTTCTGGACGGCAAGCCACATGTCGCGGTGCAGGCCCGGAGCATTAGGGCGCAGGCCGAGCTGGGCCGCGCGGAGTTGCGATGCGTCGTCATCGAGGAATTCGCCCCAGCGGAAGTGCAGATACCAGAGCGCGCTCGCCAGAGCGCCGTCCTCGTCGTAGACGAAAATGCCGTTCTTGCCGGCGTCGCGGATTAGCTTCGTGAACTCCGCCGCCTTCTCCTTCGTCAGCGTCTGCGGCGTCACCACGAACGAGACGTACTGCATCTTGCGGGCCTCAACTTGCATCTTGTCCGCAGCATCGTCGGTCGTGCCCAGGCGGACGTGGACCACCGTTTGCACACCGTTCTGGGCGAGCCAGTTGAGGCCATCGAGCGGCGGACGGAAGCCCGCGTAGATGTTGTCCTTCGCCACGGCGAAGCCGGGAATGGCCGGGAACCCACCCTGCACCGCCGGCTTCTTGTCGGGGGACGGCTGTTCCTTGTCGATCGTCTCGGGAGCGTAAAGCTGGATGTTCGGCTTGTTCCGCGGCGGCTCGGGACTCTCCGTCCGCTGAATCTCCGGATCGACACGCTTGGACGCGTCGGCCCCCGCTGGCGGCATCGGCGAGATCGACGGCGGCTGGGCATTCGGCGGCAGGAACTTCGCCCCCGGCTGCGGCGCCGTCGGAAACGCGCCAGGCTGACCGAAGCCCGCGCTCGGCGGCGGCGGCAGATTGGGCACCACCGTTGGTGTGCCCGGCGTCACCGTCGGCACACCCGGCACTACCGCAGGCGCGCCTCCCGGCGGTACGTAAACCTTGCCAGGACCATAACACGGCTGATTGCAAGTGTTCCGACAACCCACGTTGACGAAAATCAGTCCCGCCAACGGCACAATCCACATTGCTCGCATCATGGCGCACCTCCACCTTTCTAACGTCCCACTCGATTGTAGGTTTCAGAAAAGGCGCTCCGCCAGCGCATACCGGCGTTTGCGGCGCGATTCTCAAAGGTGGATGTCAAGATTTGACGGTTG
>DASRSQ010000873.1:0-4653 GCA_035656475.1 Gemmataceae bacterium
TTCCTAAAACATCTCTTTTGCAGACTCTTAGCACAGGATTGCAGTCTTGCCATACATTCTCAACACCGAGGCCGACCGCAAGGCGATGCTTACGAAGATCGGCGTCGCCTCCATTGACGAACTCTTCAAGATGGTGCCCGACGCCGTCCAACTGCGTCGCGCCCTGGCCGTCCCCGAAGCGCTTTCCGAGATGGAGTTGCAGCAGCACATGTGCGACCTCGCCGGTCGCAATATCTCGGCCGATGACGCCGTCTGTTTCCTCGGCGGCGGCAGCTACGATCATTTCATCCCGTCCGTCGTCGATGCGGTCGCGTCGCGCAGCGAGTACTACACCGCTTACACGCCCTACCAGGCGGAGGCGAGCCAGGGTAGCTTGCAGGCGTTCTTCGAATTCCAGACGTTGATCTGCGAACTGACCGGCCTCGATGTCGCCAACGCGAGCCTCTACGAGGGCGGCAGCGCGGTCGCCGAGAGCGTGTTGATGGCGATCAGCATCGATCCGGACCGTAGCAAGGTGCTCGTCGCCGAGAGCGTGCATCCGGAATATCGGCTGACGCTGTCGACGTATCTCGCCAACCTGTCGAAGGAGATCGTCACGCTACCCACGCCCGGCGGCGCGCTTGATCTCGCGGAGCTCAAGAAGCAGCTCGACGACAAGACGCTGTGCGTCATCGTGCAGCATCCCAACTTCTTTGGCAACCTCGAAGCGGTGGACGCGATCTCCAAAGCGTGCAAGGAAAAGGGCGCCCTGTTCATCGTCAGCTTCGACGGCATCAGCCTCGGCCTGCTCAAGCGTCCCGGCCAGTACGGCGCCGACATCGCCGTCGGCGAGGGGCAGATGCTCGGCACCGCGATGCAATACGGTGGCCCGTACCTCGGCATGATGGCGTGCCGCGAGCAGTTCGTGCGTAAGATTCCGGGCCGTATCGTCGGCCAGACCGTGGACCGCACCGGCAAACGCTGCTGGGTGCTGACGCTGCAAACGCGCGAACAGCACATTCGCCGCGAGAAGGCAACGAGCAACATTTGCACCAACCAGGGCCTGTTCGCCCTGCGCACGGCGGTGTACCTGACGGCGCTTGGCCCGCAAGGGCTGAAGGAGACGGCGAACCTGTGCCTGCAGAAGTCGCATTACCTCGCGGATGAGTTGTGTAAGGTCCCTGGCGTGTCGCTCAAGTTCGCGAAGCCGTTCTTCAAGGAGTTCACGGTGCAGGTACCGGGCGACGCGCCGAAGCTGCTCGCGAAGCTGCTGGACGCGGGCTACCACGGCGGATTGCATCTGGGGCAGTGGTACCCGTCGCTGGCGAATTGCATCAGCATCGCGGTGACAGAGAAACGTACCAAGGCGGAGATAGATGGCTTCGTGGCGGCAATGAGGGGAGCCTTGAAGTGACAACGCCGTCGCCCGAAGGCATCTATCGCGCCATGGTCGATGAGGGTGGCATGCCGAAACTTGGCCTCGGGGCCAAGTTTCTTGGGATCCGCATTGGCAAGGACATTGAAGTCGATGCCAATGGCGCGGTTCATCGGCCGGCATTTCGGCCACGCGAAAAAAATGGACTGTCATGCGCCGCGAGCATCGAGAAATTGCCATTGTTCTCATTGCCTGTCGAATGGGGCGGATCGAACAAGTGGACGGTGGTATGGAGAATCGAAGAGGCCGACCTGGTACCCGAGCTCGTTTCCGGCGACGACTCAACACCAGGAACTGATCGGCACATCTCCATCGGTCCGAGCGCGACAATGGATTACAATGACTACGTCCGGGCGATCGAGGCGACGCGCCCGTTTTGGATAAAAGTAACGAAGATTTGAGGCGAACATGGGATTTCGCACTGATTTTGAGACGGCATGGAGGGCGGGCGGCCATCACGATTCGCTGCTTGCGCTGGTTCGCCGTTACCAAGAGCAAGGGCTTGGGGCACGCGATGCGTATGACGTCTTGCATCAACTTTGGCTCGATAATGGTTACGACGATTGCGAAGGCACCAGTCCATTGCAAGACAATCTGGAATACATCATGGAAAAGCTGTGGTATGAACAGCCGGCGACAAGATGAGCGCGCAAATGAAATAGGTACGCATTGATCGACGGTTCCTCATGAGCTCCAATCTGATGAGTTGGATTCTCGCTGCCGTGCTCGTGATGTCCCCGGCCATCCTGTACGGCTTGCTACTGGTGCTCGTCGCCGTTTGGCGAAGCCCGTGTCCAGCCTGTCATAGGCGAGCCTTGAAAATGGCAGGCGGAGTCAGGGGTACGATCTCTGTAAATGGAAAACTCGCCCCCGACCATTGGCTCTATTATGTGTGCAAGCAGTGCGAAGCCCGTTTCAAGTGGCATCGCGGGGAATGGAGCCGCGTCTCCGAAGAAGAATTCCGATGTAACTGTGGACGCTGAACCGGTGACGAGATTTACTGGATGACCAACAACCAATCAACCGACCTTCTGTTCGAAATCAGCCAACCCGGACGGCGCTGTCATCGGCTGCCGGCGTGCGATGTGCCCGCGAAGGACGCGCGAACGCTGTTGCCCGCCGACGCGGTCGCGGATGCCCCGCCACCGTTGCCCGAGGTGGGAGAGATCGATCTCATTCGGCACTTCGTCAACCTGTCCAAGCGGAACATGTCGATCGACACGAACTTTTATCCGCTCGGCTCGTGCACGATGAAGTACAACCCGAAACGGCACGAGCGCCTGTCGAACCTGCCCGGCATCGCCAACCTGCACCCCCTGCAGTGCGATGCATCTAGCCAGGGCATGCTCGCACTGCTTTACAGCATGCAGCAAATTCTTGGCGAGATCGCGGGCCTGCCCGGCGTGTCGCTGCAACCCGCCGCCGGCGCGCACGGCGAGTTGACAGCGCTGCTGGTTGCCGAGGCGTTTTTCCGCGAACGCGGCGAGAAGCAGCGCAAGCGCGTCCTCATTCCGGACAGCGCCCATGGCACCAACCCCGCCAGTGCGGCCATCGCGGGCTTTGACACCGTTTCCATCAAGAGTGGCCCGAAGGGGCTCGTCGACCTCGCCGACCTCAAGGCGAAGCTCGACGAACGCACGGCCGTGTTCATGATCACGAACCCGAACACGATCGGCCTTTTCGAGTCGCAGATCGGAGAGATCACGAAGCTGCTGCACGATCACGGCGCGCTCGTCTATCTCGACGGCGCCAACATGAATGCGATCGTCGGTGTGACGCGTCCCGGCGACTTCGGCGCCGACATGATGCATTACAACGTCCACAAAACCTTCACCGGCCCGCACGGCGCCGGCGGCCCGGGCAGCGGTCCCATTGCCGTCCGTGCCGACCTCGCCCCGTATTTGCCAAGCCCCGTCGTCGTGAAAGAGACGCCCCCGCACCCCCACCCCCACTCCCCCGGAGGGGCGAGGGGAGAATGGTACAAGCTCGACTACAACCGTCCCAAGTCGATCGGCCGCGTCCGCAGCTTCTTCGGCAATGTCGGCATCCTCGTGCGCGGCTACTGCTACATCCGCACCCTCGGTCCCGCTGGCTTGCGCTCGATGACCGAGAACGCGGTCCTCAACGCGAACTATCTGCTGGCCCTCGTCAAGGACGCCATCGACGTGCCGAACGGCGATCGTTGCATGCACGAGTTCGTCGCCAGCGCGTCGAAGCTCAAGCGGACCAAGCGCATCAGCGCGATGGAAATCGCCAAGCGCCTGCTCGATTTCGGCTACCACGCACCGACCGTCTACTTCCCGCTGGTCGTGCCGGAAGCGTTGATGATCGAGCCGACGGAGACGGAATCGAAGGAGACGCTCGACGCATTCGCGGCGACGTTGCTCAAGATCATCGAGGAAGACGCTGACTTCCTGCGCGACGCGCCGTACACGACGCCGATCAGCCGGCCGAATGATGCGAAGGCGTTCAAGGAGCCGGTGCTGCGTTGGAAGGCGTGATCCGACTGTTGCCGTTCGCCGAGACGGACGGCGCGACGAACATGGCTGCGGACGAGACGCTGGTCCGCTCGGCCGCCGATGGAATCGCCTCGCTTCGCTTCTATCGCTGGACGACGGCGACCGTCAGCCTTGGCTATTTCCAGCCTGCGTCGGTCCGACTGACCGATCCACTCCTCGCACCGTTGCCGTTCGTGCGCCGACCCTCCGGCGGCGCGACGCTCGTGCATCATCACGAAATCACCTATGCATTGGCGCTGCCGCAGGGGCGCTGCTGGCAAGCGGGCGACTCCTGGCTCGTGCGCATGCATCGCATCATTTCCAGGGCCCTGGGCGACCTCGGCGTCCCCGTGTTGTTCATGGCCGATGCCGTCAGCAAGCATGGGGACGTGTTGTGCTTTCAGCAGTTCGCGGTTGGCGATGTTCTGTGCCATGGCAAAAAAGTCGTCGGCAGCGCGCAGCGAAAATTCCATCAGGCCCTGATGCAGCATGGCTCGATTCTGCTGGCTCAGAGCGAGCACGCGTCTGCGCTGCCAGGCATCCGGGAACTGACGGGAATCTCCATTGGGGACGGGGTTCTTTGTGAGGCGGTGCGGAGCAGCATGCAAAAGACGACGCCGAGTTGGCGCATTGAAGACGCTGTTTGGACGGAAGAAGAAATGCGTCTGACCGCGGAACTTGCCGCAGACAAATACAGCAAATCCGCCTGGAACGAGAAGCGATAGACGGCGGTGCGTGGTG
>DASRSQ010000874.1:0-3783 GCA_035656475.1 Gemmataceae bacterium
AAATAAGGGGAGACGTATCCACGATCGAACTGCATGCCCTCGACCACTTCCAATTCGGTCTCGAGAGATTGTGCTTCCTCGATCGTGATGACGCCCTCATTGCCGACCTTCTTCATGGCATCAGCAAGAAAGCGCCCAATCTCGGCATCCCCGTTCGCGGAAATAGTCCCGACCTGGGCGATCTCCTCATTGGATGTCACCTTTTTAGAGTTCTTCTTCAGGTCCTGTACGACCGCCTCAACGGCGAGGTCGACACCACGCTTCAGGTCCATCGGATTCATGCCGGCGGCAACCGCCTTGGCACCTTCCCGCACTATCGCGTGGGCGAGTACGGTGGCGGTGGTGGTGCCGTCACCCGCAATATCCGATGTCTTGGATGCCACCTCGCGCACCATCTGCGCGCCCATGTTTTCGAACTTGTCCTCAAGCTCAATCTCCTTGGCGACCGTTACTCCGTCCTTGGTGATGCGCGGTGCGCCGTATGACTTGTCGAGCACGACGTTGCGGCCTTTGGGACCGAGCGTTACCCGAACCGCGTGGGCCAGCGTATCAATGCCGCGCAGCATCCTGTCGCGTGCGTCCACGGAAAACCTGACTTCCTTGGCAGACATGGGCGTAACTCCTCAGAAGAATGTATTTGTGTTCACTTTGCTTACGACTTCGGGGCGCGGACACGGCAAGCGTTGTCACGCAGCCTTCTTGCGGGCCTCTGTCTCGACCAGAACCCCCATCACGTCGCTTTCCTTCATGATCAGATAGTCTTGGTCATCGATCTTAACCTCGGTGCCGGACCACTTGCCGAACAGCACCCGGTCGCCAGCCTTGACATCAATCGGAATAAGCTTACCGCTCTCATCGCGTCCACCCGGACCAACAGCGACAACTTCCCCTTGCTGGGGCTTCTCCTTGGCGGTGTCGGGAATGATGATGCCTCCGGCGCTTTTTGCCTCGGCTTCTATACGTTTGATTACGATACGATCGTGAAGCGGACGGAATTTCATCGTTCTCTTCCTCGGTATGATCACGAGCAGCAATTTCGAAGCAACAGGGGCGACTACCGCACTGAAAGCTGATCGGAATGCGATCAGCATTCTCGGACCGATGTCTCTTAGGGATAAACCCCAGTGATTAGGATCGAAATGAAGACGAACGCGCTTGCCACCAACGTGAAGTAAAATGTCTTGACCGCCACATCGCGAAGAACGAAGAGCCCAATTTCAGGTAGAACATCGCCTCTAACGGCGGGAAGAACCTGGGTCGAAGTCATGGTCAGCATCCTAAATTGTCTTATAAAAAGCTGCTTGATCTTACATATGGTGAGCAACAGGCCCACTTGCGATGGCTAAGTGGTCGATCTCGTGTATTTATTCTGAGAGGGATAGGAGAATGTGAGGGCCAAGCCGCTACGCGATATCTCCCCAGTTTCAGAGTTTGTCTGGGACGCTATCGTTCAAGATGTCTCCTGGTTGAGTACCATCCCGCGTAGGTCGTGTTGTGGCGGGGTGCATTTCGTCGACGACAAGCCTGCTGAGCGGCATCAGGAACCTTCCTGCTCGTCACGGTTGGCAGACACGGATCGCCGATGTTTTAGGGCTTTCTCGATCGTTTCTCGCTCCGGAACTTGGGAAGATGCACCACCCTCGTTGTCCCATCGCTCGATAGCCGCAGCGTGCCGACTCTGGTCATTCTTGCGCGATACAATCGTGGTCATGTGACTGCTCCGTCATCATTCTTGTGCTTGTGCAAGAAGCGAGCAATCTTTCCTCTAAGTTCGGCCGACTCCAAGAGCTCGCCCATGTCGCCCGCGCTGTCGAAGAGCTCTCGGCGTAGTTTTTGTGGCAACGTATTCCACTGTAGGATAAGCGCCGCGCCCAGGCATCGCAGTATCTGTTCCTCTTCCTGTGCAAGAGCCGCGCGGTCCATTTGTTCGAACTTCGTGCTCCGAACTGTCTTGTCGTGATTGTCAGCGACCCATTGCTCGTTGTCCGCAAGCACCGTGAAGCTCTTTTCAAGTGCCTGAAATTCACGTCGTTCATCTGGGCCGTTCGCAGTCTTTACGAGCTCGCCGTATCCGACTGCCTTGTCGCGGTATTGTTGTGGCGTGAACATGCAGAGTCCTTTCCTTGAGGCCCCCGCCCGCCGCTGGTCGGCGTAATGATCGTCCGAAGAGGAGTTACTGATATGGCTATGGCAACGGAAAATAGCGAGGCCGGTTCACGCATTGAGGCTTAGGACCGACATGCTCTGTGCACGGTCCTTAGGCGGCAGCAGGTAGTCGAAAGGCGGCAAAAGAGGCGTGCGTGATCGACACTGTCGTTCCTTGTGAGTCCATCGCCACGTTCACCAGGGCATCGAGTTGCCGAGCTAGCGCTTCGATTATCGTGGTGCCGAGACCCGGATTCGACTTGTCTGAATGGCTCGTCGGCTTTCCGATGCCGTCGTCAGAAACCGAAAGTCTCCAATTCGGTCCGGCTACATCGTACGCCACGTTCACAGTGCCGCCGGCCCGGTCGCCGGGAAACGCGTGCTTGAGGGCATTGATGACAAGCTCCGTTACGATGAGACCGAGGCTGACGGCCTGGCTGGACGAGGCGGTGCCGTCTTGGACATGGACTTGCAAGGAAATCGGCCGACGGTCGCCTATCATCGATGCCGCCAGAGTCTCGCACAGCCGGGTTAGATAGGGACCGAGCTCGATCATCTCGCCAGGCTCCGAAACATGGAGCTGCTGCTGCACGGCGGCCACCGACATGACGCGCTGGTGGGCATCCTCAAGATGCAGCCGCGTCTCTTCCGAGCGTACCGTCCGGGCCTTGATAAGAAGAATGCTCGCAATGATCTGCAAACTGTTGGCGACTCGGTGTCGCATCTCTTGCAGCAGGACTTCTTTCTGCTCAAGCAGATCCCTCAGTTCGACCTCTCTTGCCCGCCGCTCGGTGATGTCTTCGATGCCCAGTAGAATCGTGGTGTGAGCATTGTCCTCGTAGAACACCTTTCGTGCGTTCAGGAGCATCGTGCGGCGGCCGATGCCAGGAAATTCCTGTTCGACCTCATAAGCCTCCATCACGGCATGTCGGGGTGCGATGTTTTCCAGTAGCAACCGAAGCTCCGGGATATTCCACTGCCCGTTCCCGAGTGCGTAGAGTGGACGACCTTGAACGTCCTGACGATTCATCGTGAATGTCAGATAGAAGGAGCGATTTGCGGTGACGACGCGCAGGTCCTTGTCAAGGACCATCAGAGGCTCGCGAAGCGTATCCACGATCGCCTGGGCAAGAGCGTGCCCATTATCTTCATTCAGGAACGGCTCCTTATCTGACGAGGCCAGGGATACATCGGGCGACGCGCGTTCGAGCAATTTCATACCCATAGCCGGTCCTCCGACCACTGATTCATGTTCTGCGGAGCAGACACTGTCTACCAACGCCGGCCCCAACTTCCGCCCCATCGCCATCCACTACCGCCACGCACAAGCCGGATAATCAGCAACAGGATGAGCGCACCGATCGTGGCGTTGATGATTGCCGCAACAATGCCGACGCCGAGATGGATGCCGAGCTGAGGCAACAGCCAGCTGCCGATGAAGGCGCCCACAATGCCGATGATGAGGTCGCCGATGACCCCAAATCCGGTACCTTGCACGATCTGACCCGCCAACCATCCAGCAATGAGGCCTACCGCAAGTATGATCACCAGGCTTTCGCCCGAGATGTGCATCTTCGCATCCATTGGTTTCGTTTTCCGATCCGGCCGCGACCAGACGTCCTAGACGTTCGGCCAAGC
>DASRSQ010000875.1:0-2792 GCA_035656475.1 Gemmataceae bacterium
AGGCGTTTCCGATCACGCTGCGACATCAGCTCCGCAATCTGGCGTTGCGATTGCTCCTTGTCGAGATACGCATACGCCAGTGCCGACGACGCGTTCAGCATCGTCTGCTGACTTTCGAGCAAGCGCGTTTGCAGGCTCGCAAGATTGATGCGATTCTGCTCCAGTTCCTGGTTGCGCTGCTGATAATCGCGTGAAGCCTGGGCGAACTGCGTCTGCAGGCCGCGCAAGCGCTCCTCGACCTGGGCGAACGCGACCTGGGCCTGCGTAAATGATTGCTGGGCCGTCTGGCGTTCGCGCTCGCGCGCGTGGATCTCTTCCTCGGCTTCGTGCAGTCGTGCATGCAGCGCTTGCACGAGCGCCTCCGCCTCGGCGACCTGGGCCTCGTTGGCACGCCACGCGGCTTCGAGCGATTGCACGTCTTGCTCGATGCGCTGGATCTCATCGCGGCTGATCGTGACTTCTTCGTGCAGGCCCTGCCGACGATCCTGATGCCGTTGCACCCGCGAATGCAGATCGGCTGCCTGCTCCGCCAGCACCGTGCATGCCTCTTCAATTTCCGGCATCGCGCTCTCGGCCGTCGCCAGCCGTTCGCGCAGCGCCTGTGCGTCCAGCTCGGTCTCGTGGATGCGGTCGTCAAGCGAGGCAAGCTGATCGCGCAGTTCGCGCCATTCGCTCTTGCGAGACAGGATGCCGCCTTCGGCGTGATGCTTGCCGACTGTCAGCGTGCCATCGGGTTCGAGCAATTCGCCGTGCAGCGTGACGAGGCGAAAGCCCGGCGTGTGCTCGGCGATCGCACGGGCCGTCGCAAGGTCGCGCACGATCAGGGTTCGCCCCAGAAGCTGCGCCGGCAGGTCCGCGAGTTCCGGATGTTCGCACGAGACGAGCTGATCCGCCAGCGCGACGAGCCCCGGATGCTCCGGCGTCGGCGTTCCGACTTCTGGACCTTTGACCCGGCTCACCAGCGACACCTGCACGAGCAGATTCTGCTTCAGCGCCTGCATCGCCGGATCCTGCTCGGTGGCCGACGGGATCGACGCTAGCGGCAGGAAACTAACGCGTCCCGAAAGTGGCGTCGATTGCTCGGTCAGCGCCTGCATCAATTGGGCGCGATCGCGCACCACAAAACGCTGGGCCCAGTCGCCGAGCGCGAGATCGATCAACGGCGCGTATTCGCGCTTCACGGTCAGGAAGTCGGCGATCATACCGATGACGGTCAACCACGGGCCGGTGTTCGATTGCTCGACGAGGTCAATGACTTCGCGCACGCCGGTGCCAAGCCCTTCGTGGCTCTTGATCAGGCCGTCGAGCACTTCGATGCGGCTCGCGAGGCCGCTGCGTTGCTGGCGCAGCTCGGAGATGCGCTCCGCGGTGCGGTCGCGCAGTTGGCGGATGCGATCCTGCTCGAGCTTGTTGTCCTGCAACCGTTGCCGGGACCCTTGCAGCTTGGCGAGCAATTGCGACTCGGCGTCGAGCAGCTCTTGCAGCTCGACATCGAGCGAGGCCAGGCTGCTTTCGGCGACATTGGAGCGCTGCCTCAAGCGATCGCGTTCGCGGCGCAGGTTGTCGACGTGAGCCTTGCTGGCAACCGCTTCATTCTGCAGATGGGCGGAACGACGCATCTGTTCGAAGTGCTGCGCCTTGTCGGCGGCGATCTGCTCGTTCAACTCCCTGAGCCGGGCCGCAGCGGCCTTCAAAGTCGCCTCGTGCGTCTGCACCTCGCTGCGCTCGTGCTCGGCCTGGGCGCTGATCGTCTGCAATGCCGTCTCGGCGGCCCGGCTCGACTCCGCCAGCGCGGCCACGCGTACAGTCAGCTCGGTCAGCCGTTTGCGCGTCTGCTGCAACTCGGTTTCGAGATCATTGCTGAGGCTGCTCTCGTGTGCGATCGTGCTTTCCTCGGCGCTGATCTCTTGCAAGCGTTTGGCGAGCGAGGCCTCGTCGGCGTGAAGCTGGTCGTCAATGTCGGCAAGTGACATCTCGAGCCGTTCCGCTTCCGCCTCGCAGGCGCCGGCGCGGGCGGCACGCAGGTCGAGCTCCCCTTTCAGCGATTCAAGCGCTTGCGTTTCGGCGTCGAGCTTGTGCGTCAACTCGCGATATTCCAGGGAACCGAGCGAGAGACGCAGTTCCTTCAGGCGGCTGCTGTATTCCTGGTAGCGCTGCGCCTTCGATGCCTGCAACTTCACGGAGCGCAATTGCTTCTCGACTTCCTCGATGATGTCCTTGACGCGCGACAGGTTCTGGGCGGTGCGTTCGAGATGGCGTAGCGTCTCGATCTTCTTCGCCTTGAAACGGCTGATGCCGGCCGCCTCCTCGAAGATGCTGCGGCGGTCCTTGTTCGACGCTTGCAGGAGGATATCGACCTTGCCCTGGGCGATGATGCAGAGGTCATCGTTGCCGGCGCCGGTGCCGAGGAACATTTCCTTGATATCTTTGAGGCGCGCGATGACGCCGTTGATGAGGTATTCGCCTTCGCCGGTGCGATAGACGCGGCGCGTGAACTGGACTTCCTCAGCATCGGTGGCGAGTTGGCGGCGACGGTTGTCGAAGGTCATCGTGACCTCGGCGAGGCCGAGGCTTTTGCGCGAGGCGGAGCCGTTGAAGATGACGTCGGCCATTTCGCCGCCGCGCAGGCTCTTCGCGGATTGCTCGCCGAGAATCCAGCGGACGGCGTCGACGATGTTGCTCTTGCCCGACCCGTTCGGCCCGACGATCGCGGTAACGCCATCGTGGAAGTCGAACACGGTCTTGTCGGCAAAGCTCTTGAAGCCGACGAGTTCCAGGCGTTTGAGCATGCG
>DASRSQ010000876.1:0-3102 GCA_035656475.1 Gemmataceae bacterium
ATCAGTCTCGGAGGCAACGGGTATCCGTTCACTTACAAGATAAAGGCGTCAGTCCTGGCGGCGGCACTGCGAGCCGGCGCTCCCAACATCGTTCCCGGAGAGTCGGTGATCGTCGGTGAAGATTATGTCACGCGGAGTGGGACGGTCAGGGATTTCGAAGTTGATTGGAGTGCTCTGGACGAGTGCCCACCGGGCGAGGAGCTGTCTCTTGAAGCGTGGGATCTGAGCTGACAGGCCGAGCCGCTCAAGGGCGCCGGCTGAACAAAATATCTGAACACTCGGCAAAGGTCATACCATTGAGAACAGGCCGAAAGTGGCCAAATTAGCGACGGCTAGGCCGGCCAGCCGAAAGCGGGTAGTCTCACCCGTTGCCGTCGTTTTTCTTGAGACGCCGTAGAGACGCGGCTATGTCGGACAATTTGTTTTTCGAACTGCTTCCTGAGTTGGGCATTGCGGAATCAATCGCGCGGGCGATGCATGTAGATGAGGGCCTAGTGCTGAACAAAATCTACGATGTGTATCGCTACTTCAGCCTGGTCGGAAATCTGTCGGCTCCCCAGCATTTTTTCGCTGAAGATGGCGCCATCGTTGTGGGCGTTATTCCGGCTTGCAACCTGAGCTGGTTTGACACGTTCTTTGATTTGCCTGGCCTTCGCGCAGCCATGCAGCGAGTTGGGCTTCTTCGGGTGCGAGCGAGCGGCGACAAGCACGTCTTCGGGTTCATGCATCCGAAAATTGAAAACAGCTATGAGCGGTTCCTTGAGCTTGAGGAGCAGCGGTTCCTTGAGCTTGAGGAGCAGTTCCTAGAGGAGTCATCATTAAACGGACCGGTTGCGCAGGATCCGATCACGCCACCTCATCTGCCACTGAGGGCGCGTTCGGGTAGGGCAAACGTGGCAGCGCTGGCGCCGGGCAATATTGATTCAACTGCGGCGACACATGCCGAAGACTTTTCAAGCGTGCTCTGGTTCGGCACCCTGTACACCTTCAGCATCGGCTTGCAATCGGAATCCGTGAAGATTCTTTGGGAGGCTTGGACCAAAGGGACGCCCATCCTTCACGAAGCCACCATTGGCGGACGTGCTGGTTCTGGCAGCAGCAGCTTTCAGCTCTCGAAAGTGTTTCGGTCTTTTGACCGCGCTACCGGGAAGTTCATTTATCATCCGGCGTGGAACACCATGATAAAGCGCACCGGCAAGGGACAGTACGCCTTGGCTTCCCCGCGAGAGGAGGCAATTCCTTTCTGATCCTGGCAAAATCCTGGCAGAATCCTGAGGAATCCTGGCAAATCACCCAGTTCTATCCCAGACAGGTTGCGATAATTCCATCAAGCTTCATCGACAAGCAAAGCGGACCCAACCCGCTCGAAAAGCTACACGGCCTCAACAGAACACAAACGCAGGCCAATCGCTGAACTCTTTGCCGCCATCGCTGCCGTGTAGGCGATAGCGGCGATTGGGAGGAGTTTGCGGTGGCCTGTTTTCTTTGGGGAGGGATACCATGAGCACGACCCGTCAAAAGATCACGTCTGTCAGCAAGCAGCAGATCATCAACTATCTGGACCGTGCTGCGTCGTTCCGCGAAGGGAAGGCGGCCAAAGACCGCGGCACACCCAAGAACGCCGAGTACGCGGAACGGCTTCGCCGTGTGATTGCCCACGCGCAATCGCTGCCTGATGACCATCCTGCGCTAAAACGCCTGGACGACCTGGGCGGTTGCGCGCCCCTCGAGAAGGAGTGGGCCGAGGCAATCCACTGTCGATGCGACGATCCAGGGCAGTGGCTTGAGGAGTGGCTTGCCACGCTCGGCGGGATGGCGCCGGTGCTGGCGACTCGGTTTGCTGGATGGAAGGCCGGCGTGGCATGGAGACTAACGGCGACCAGCGAACAAATCGACGACGTTACGAATGGCCTGATGAACATGTCGCAAGCAGCCCCCTGGGACTTCGTCGAGGAGATCTTGAATCCCGAAGGTGAATCGAAGGATTTCGACACCGAATACCTTCGTGGATGGGCGCATGGCGCCGCTGATTCCAGTGATTTCGATGAGGAAGGAAACGAACTCGACTATGCCGCCCGTGCAGAGATGCAGGACGATGAGGACCTGGAAGCCATCGAAGAACTCGAAGAATACGCTCGCGCCGAAGCCTGGCTGGAATCGCTAGCCCTTGCGGTTGATGAAGACGATTCGCCAGAGTTGCACCGATACAGCGAAGCTGACGTCGTGGCTCGAATTCCGGAAGACGCATCCGAAGAATTCCGGCGTGCGGTCAGCAGCGTTTTGTCCAACGCTGAGAAAGCCGAACATCGACGCCAATGCGAGATCGGGGATGCTGACCTCCGTCGTCAGGTGAAGGAAATGAAGAAAAGGAAGCCGTAACGTGCGAGGTCTCGGAGAAGCATACGCGGTGGTGGCCTGTTTTCGTTTCCCGGATTGCAATCGAGGATGCACATCATGGTCGCACGGAAGATCACGGAGAAAACGTTCCTTTCCTTCGCCGGCGAATGGCTGCTGGACAATGAGACGTGGCGCGACACCGAGGGAGGCAAATGGATCGTCAAGACGGTCTGCGCCAAACTGCACGCCGTAGCCTATTTCGGTGCGGGTGACGTGAACGCGTACGAGGCTTATTTTTGCGGAGCCACGCCTCCGGATCCACGGTGGTACGCGCTTGAGAATAAGGACTTGGTTGTCATGCTCACGCAAGACGACAGCGTGCCGATCGACGGCAAGATCCGCGCAAAGCTGATCGGTGTGCCGCGGCCTTTTCCATTCCAGGGCCATGTCGCCGTCTACAACCTCGAGGACGTGCAGAAGTATCTCAAGAAACACCTCGATCGAACGTCGCTAACGGACGGCGCCTGGGACAAGCCACTTGGTGGTATCCTCTGGACGGACAGGAAGGGCAACGCCTGGGGCGCGAGCAGGCTCATCAACAGCCAAACGCGCGACAAGAATGAAACGCGCCACCAAGAGGCAGTCCTGCATCCGCCAGATCTGAAGACATACGGCAAGAAGGCAGAAAGTTACAAGGACAAACCTGCCAAGGGCAGCGTCCGCTACCTCGAATTGGATTGGCCGGGTGGAACCTCGCCGACGTGC
>DASRSQ010000877.1:0-4053 GCA_035656475.1 Gemmataceae bacterium
AACCTTCGGCTCCGGAGGCCGGTGGCGAACCGTGGGACACGAAACGGCGAAGTCGTTATTCGGCAAGCATTTCGGGAATGCAGGTCGCTCCCCTCTCGCTTGCGACAACGTCCAAATTTTACCGTATTTTCCATCCCTTACCAGCGATTCTGTACCGGATTCTGTACCCTGGAACTCGCGTTCCGCGGACCATCATGGCTCTTCGATAATCGCGGGCCAAGGTGACGCGTGCGGTCACGGTTGCGCCGCGTTCGTGCATTCGTCACGCGCTCTGCTTCACTCCGGACCGCTTCTGCAAGAGAAGCCCACGTCGGATGAGCGCCCCGCGTGGATTCGTCATAACTCCTTACGAGCCGTCCCATCTTGGCAACGAAGAACGAGTGGACGATCGTTGTGACCGTCAGGCAGCCGAGCGGCGGGAGGAATAAAAGAGATGAGCGGGGACACCAGCGGTAGCGTTGAAGATCGGCTGGCGATGCTCCTGATGGCGATTGCCGCAGGGCGCGTGAAAGTCTGGCGAGTGAATAGCCGAGCCTCGGTCTATGTGCGGTTTGAAACCGACAACGGCTGGAAGCTGGCGGTCTTCAACGACGTGGCGGAGTGGGATTATCTGGAGGCGGCGGAAAGCCCATACGGCGACAAGATCGGTTTCGAGGAAATCTCGCGCATGACATGCATTGACTGGGGGTTAGTGCGCAATCTGCCAGTCTGGGGCGAGTTTCTGAGATGTACCGAGTTCGACCCCGAATACCCTGACCGAGAGCTTGGCTCTTAAGACTTGTGCCTCTTTTCGAGGTGTGGACAGTCTCGAATCGGCTGTGGCCGGAATCCGAAAATGCTTCGCGGCACTCACGCGGTTTAGGCCGTCCCCGATTGTCGGCTTACTGGGCACAGTCGGTGCAGCGTGCACCGGAGCCGGCGGTCGCGCTAGGTTTTGAGTCCTGCGTGCGTGCCGCGGCGGTAATGTTGGCCTGGCGTTGCAATGACGCTTAAAGTGTTGATGCAGAAGGCGGTTACGTCGCCGCCACGCCGAGGTGGTATTTTAGTCGTATTGGCGTGACACGGCCAGTGCGGTTACCAAATTGTTACCAATTCAATGCCTCTGGGGGGCGTCTGCCCAATGAGGGCATCAGACGTTCCGCGAGGAGGCATCGCGTCTGATTCGTCGAGGCAGATGGCTGGGCAATCGGTTGCTAAAGCAGTATGCCATCGGAGCCGGGAGCGAGCCGGGCGATAAGCCATGCGAGCGTTGGGCCTCGTTTGCGTGTTTGGCCGGCCAACGACTTTTGGATCAATGTGGCCGCTCTATCCCAACAAGCGTTGGGCCGCCGTGCAGAGAGCCCAGACCGCTTAAAGCCAGCGGCGCCCGAGGCCGACGAATGCAGGATTCATTGATTGACGCTCCCTCTCGAAGCCGATAAAGTGCAACGAGTAGGCGGATTGGTTCAAGTACCACGAACATGCCACAAAAGCTGCTTAGCTCGATACTTATCGCCGCGCAGCTCCTGTCGTGGAGCGGCAGTTCGCTCTATTTATGTTTGTGCGGCACCACCGCCTGCGTCGATTTTGGCCCGGCCACCTGTCAGTGCTGTGGCGAACAATGTGAAGAAAGCCACGAATTGTGCGAGGACGGGGGCGCTGGTTGCCAGCATCATCGTGACAGCGGCTTGGCCATCGCGCAGGACAGCGAACCGTGTTCCTGCAGGCACGTGCAAATCTCCGTGGCGTCGCTAGCGGTCGTTGTGGACGTCGGCATTGCTCGACTCCTTTCCTCGCAGCCGCTCGCAGCAACCGCGCCGGTCGTTGCCATACCCATCCTCTTCGAATCGAGTGGGGAATGGTACACTTCGCGGGCCACCGTTAGTCCGGCGCTCGACGCTCTGTCCTCAGTCGTGCTGCGCTGTTAAGCATCCGCGAGCCACTCTCCTAAGGCTTGCTGGCATCGCACGGCCGCTGTTCACCGTTCGGTCACGGTCCGTGACTCCCACCGGATAGCTATCGTGCGATCATCGCGACGTTCCGCCGCTGCGCGCCGAGACACCCCAGGAACGAAGATCGCTCTCGAACCCTGGCCCGCGACTTTGTAGGACCATTGACATGAACACGACCAGTACAAACCCAACGCGAATCCGCCAACCGCGGCTGGAGGCGACTCCGACGCCCCATCCCCGTCGCCGATGGTTGCACTCGGTGGCAGGTCAAATTATCAACGCCGCCGTCTTTTCGACGTTGGCGGCTATGCTTTACATCGGCCATCACAACGGCTGGAAGCTGCCGACTCTTTCGGAACTACGCGGAACCGCGTCGCAGGAGCGCGACGATTGGTGTTCGGAGCATCTTGTCCCGGGTTCCTCGTGCGTCGAATGCAAAGCGGACTTGCTGCCGAAATCGCTAGAGTTTGGCTTTTGCCGTAGGCATGGCGTCGCCGAATGCGTGATCGACCATCCCGAGTTAGCGCAACTGAGCGGAGAGCCGGAGTCGCTGAAGTACGATACCGCCGCAGCGCTCGAACTCATGGCACGGCCGGAGAACAACAGCAAGAGCACATTGCATAAACAGCGAGTTCAATTCCCTTCGTCCGAGAGCGCGGCAAAATTCGGCCTCGACGTTGACGTTGTGGGTGAGCGGAGCATGAGTGACGTGATCGCTGCCAACGGCGAACTGACGTTCGATCCGACCCGCGTGGCGCATCTCTCATCGCGCGTCGACGGCACGGTGGCCGCCGTGCTGAAAGTAATCGGCGAGGAGGTCCGCGCGGGTGACGTGCTCCTCATCGTCGATTCTGCCCGAGTCGGCGAGGGAAAATCAGCGTTGCTGCGGGCGATCGTTGAGCGCGGTCTGCGCCAGAGCACGGCCCAACGGCTTCGCAGTTTAGCCAGCGAGAAACTGGTGACCGCGAAAGCGCTCGCCGAGGCCGAGGCGGCGCTCAAAGAGGCCGAAATCAGCATCGCTTCCGCGCGGCAGGCCCTGGTCAATTTCGGGTTCGATGTTCCGGAGGCAATAGACGAGGACGAACTCGAACAACTCGAAGACGAGCTACGATTCTTGGGTCTTCCACGTGCTTGCATCGAGGCGTTGCCGTCCGGCGCAGGATCGATGAATCTTATCCCAGTGCGCGCTCCCTACGAGGGCGTCGTCATAACTTCCGACGTGGTCGCCGGCGAAGTCGTCGAGACGACCAAGGCGCTGCTGACGGTGGCTGACCCGCGCCGCCTCTGGTTGTTGCTGAATGTCCGCCAGGAAGACGCCAAATACGTCTCGCTCGGATTACCGGTTCGATTCATCTCCGACGACGGGTCGCAGCAAACCGACGGCCACATCTCATGGATCAACCCGAGCATCGACGCTCGCACGCGCACGCTGGAGGTTCGCGTCGTTGTCAACAACGCCGACGGACGGTTGCGTGGCCATACGTTTGGAAGTGGCGCAATCGTATTGCGGGAAGAGCCGAACGCAGTGGTTGTGCCCGTCGAAGCCGTGCAATCAACCAACGATGCGCACTTCGTCTTTGTCCGTGACAAGGATTATTTGAAAGAGGGCTCGTTCAAGATTTTCCACGTTCGGCAGGTTCGACTGGGAGCACACGACGGTGGCTACGTCGAATTGCTGGCCGGAGCACTGCCGGGGGAGGTTGTCGCCACCAAAGGCAGCGCGGCTATCCTGGCGCAACTTCTTCGCAGCAATTTGGGTGCGGGTTGCGATTGCTGTAACTAAAGCGGGAGCACGGCGGCATGGACTTGTTGAACCGGATCATCGACTTCTCGCTTCGCAACCGCCTATTGGTGATCGCCGGCGTGTTGGCGGCCATCATCGCCGGCGGTATCTCGATGTCACGAATCGATATCGATGCCTTCCCGGATACCACGCCCGTTCAAGTACAAATCAACACCATCGCGCCGGCACTTGGGCCGGAAGACATCGAACGGCAGATCACGTTTCCGATCGAGCAATCGCTGAGCGGCTTACGTGGGATCGTCAACCTGCGATCGGTTTCGAAATTCGGCTTCTCACAGGTGGTCGCGGTGTTCGACGACAACGTCGACCTTTATTTTG
>DASRSQ010000878.1:0-4310 GCA_035656475.1 Gemmataceae bacterium
GGCTGGAGCGCGTCGCGAAGCTGGCGACGGGACGCGGCATGCCGGAGCAAACGAGCGTGTTGCTCGCGGTGGCGCTGCCGACGCCGTTCGTCATCAAAGGCGAATACGACATGGGGTTCGGCGCCCGCGGGGCGGTGCACAAGCGGAAGTACAAGATCATCCGCAATGGCTACGAGGGGCCGATCGAAATCAGCCTCGCCGATCGCCAGGCGAGGCACTTGCAAGGCGTCGAAGCGGCGCCGATCACGGTGCCGGCGGGGGCGACCGAGTTCAGCTACGCGTTCTATCTGCCGCCATGGATGGAGACAGGCCGCACGTGCCGGGTGTGCGTGCAGGGCGTCGCAACGATCAAGGATGCCGACGGCTCGGAGCATCGCGTCTCGTATAGCTCCGTCAATCAGAACGAACAGCTCGTCACCGTCGTCGGGCCCGGCATGCTCGGCCTCGAAGCCGATCGCACCTCATTTACGGCGGTGCCTGGCAAATCGATCAAGGTTTCGGCTCGAGTCCAACGCGGCCTGGACATCTCGGGCCCGGTCGAACTCTCGCTGGTAACGCCGGGGCATTTGCACGGTTTGAGCGCCGCCAGGACGACGATTCCCGCCAAGATGGAGCGCGGCGAGCTCGTCATCCAGTGTGCCGACAAGCTGAGCGGACCCTTCAATATGCCAGTGATCCTGCGTGCCACGCTGATGCGCGATGGTGCGCCGGTGATCGCAGAAGTGAAGCTCGACGTGCAGCCTTGATTGCCAGCCATTCAGACAGAAAAACCCAGGGGTAAGCGTGCTCGCAAACCCCTGGGATATTCATCTCGCTTGAGCCATTCCCAATCCGGCTAACTGTGGAATCCCACGCCGAGGATCCAGAGCAATACGAGGAATATGAACGGGACACCCATCAGCCAGAGAATCACGTACAGCAGTGCATTCTTCATGACGAACCTCCCAATAGGTTTCAGTCTGGAAAGTTAACGAGTAACGGCTCCGGTGTTTTGCGCGGCTGCCAGCGACGCAGCTTCCGATTTATCGGTGTTCCAAAACGTCATCGGGTGTCCCGAGGCCATCCAGCCGCCGATCACGCTGCCGATTAGGCCCAGGATCAAAGCCGTGATCGCGCCGAGGGCGTTGTTGCGGACGATGGCAGCGACCTCGGTCGCGGGCAGAGCTGGCGTGGCGTGCACCCAGGCGGGCGAGGTCGTCAGGCCTGCGTACCAGGTGCCGAAGTATCCGCCGGCCCCGAGCGCGCCGATCGCGACGAAAACGGGAATGGCGACGAGCCACGCCATGGCGCCGTGCAACATGCCGGTCTCGGGCCGCGGATGTCCGGTGATTCGGGCCGCCACCCAGCCGCCAACCACGAATGACAAAAATGCGCTGCAAACTGCCCAAATGATGCCACCGAAGTGCACGCGCCGCCAGCTCGCGAGATGCTCGCCGTGCTCCAGCATTTGGGCCCCGACCGCGGTGCCCGCCAATCCCGCGATCAACGCCACGGCGATGGCGGCGAGCGTTCCAGCGAAAATCGCGCTCCAGTTCACGGGCCAATGACGCGCCTCATAGGTCGGCGCGGTTTCGGAAGTCTCAAATCGAGCATTCATGGCTTTCCCCTTCTCAATCGAGTTGCCTTTTCGAGGGGTTGCCAATGCACATGACGTGCCAATCGATCGACCTGAAATGCTAACGACGACGCTTCACGTTCGGCAACCGTCCCATCGTGCCTTTGATGCGGAAATCGAGCTGCCGCCGTTGCAGGTCGACGCGCACCACCGTCACCTCGACCTTGTCGCCGAGCCGATACTGACGCTTCGAACGCTGGCCGACCAGGCTGTGCGACGCGTCCTCGAAATAGTAATAGTCGTCCGGCAACGTGCTGATGTGTACTAGCCCCTCGACCGGCAACGTCTCGGCCTGGGCGTAGAAGCCGTAATCGGCGACGCCGGTGATGACGGCCTGGAGGTCGGTGCCGACGCGCTCGTTCATGTAGACGAGCAGCTTGTGCTTGACGAGCTCGCGCTCGGCCGTCTCCGCTCGGCGTTCCGTCTTGCTGCAGTGTTCGCCGAGCACCTGCAGGTCCTGCAAGCTACTCCCTGCCTTGCCGCGGCGGAAGAGTTGATCGAGCAGCCTGTGCACCTGCAAATCCGGGTACCGCCGAATCGGCGACGTGAAGTGGCAATAATTCTCGAGCGCGAGGGCGTAATGATCATCCTTGACCGGGCTGTACGTCGCCTGCTTCAGGCTACGCAAGAGCGCGTAATGCACCGCGTGCATCTCCGGCTTGGTCGCCGATTGCTGCAAGATGCGTTGCAGGCTGAAGCGATCAGTCTCGCGCTTCATCTTGTAGCCAAGAATACGCGCGAACTCGGCGAACTTCTGCAACTTCGTCGGCTCGGGCGCCGGATGGACGCGACGCAGGAAGTAGATGTCCTTGTGATCGAGATGCTCCGCCACCGCCTCATTCGCGGCCAGCATGAACTCCTCGACGATCTGATGGCTGATGTCATGCTTGCGGAAGTGAGCGCCACACACCTTGCCGTTGTCGTCATATTCGAGGCCGATTTCCGGCATCGACAGTTCGAGGGCGCCGCGCTTGACGCGCCGCTTGTGCATGATGAGCGCGAGATCGCGCATCCGCAACACCATCTCGTGGACGTCGGGATCGACTCCCCTCGCCCCTGTACTCAGGGGAGAGGGGTTGGGAGTGAGGGGTTCCGGTTCGCTTGCAGTGACTTGACGTTTCCGCGCGGGATGCTGAGCCCCCTCACCCCCAGCCCCTCTCCCCCGGAGTACCGGGGGCGAGGGGTGCTGACCATCGGCTTCGGCTAGCCGGGCGGAAACCTCCTCATACGGGAAGCGCCGCCGCGTCTTGATGACGCCGTTGGCGAAGCGGACGTGCGCCTTCTGCCCGGTTGGCGTCAGGTCGATGATCGCGCTCTTGACGTAGCGGACCTTCGCCTCCTGCAGACTTGCCAGGCCGTTCGAGATCAACTCGGGAAACATCGGGATGACGCGCTGCGGCAGGTAGACGCTCGTGCCACGTCGGCGAGCTTCGCGGTCCAGCGCGCTGCCCGGCGGGGCGAAGTGCGACACGTCGGCGATGTGAACGCCGAGCAGCCAGTGCTTGCTCTTGGGATCAACGGTGAGCGAGATGGCATCGTCGAAATCGCGGGCATCGACGGGATCGATCGTGATCGTCAGCCAATCGGTGAAGTCCTCGCGGTCGGCCGGGACCTCTTCCGTGAACTTCGCGCCGACGAGGCGGGCCTCGGTCAGCACGTCCTCGGGAAACGAATCGGGAATGCCGAGAGCGCGGATGACGGACAGCGTGTCGACGCCGACCTTGCCATGGGCGCCGAGCACCTCGGTGATGACGGCTTCGCCGCGATCGTCAGCGGTCGGGAAACGCAGCATCTCGATGACGACCTTGTCGTTCGGCTTCGCCCCCTTCGCGCTCGGATCGCCGACGAGGACGCTGTGGCTGAACACAGTGCCATCGACGCGGACGTAGAATTGCCCATCGCGCGTGAAGTAGGTACCGACGAACTGGCTCGTGGCGCGTTCGAGGACCTGGATGATGTCTCCCTTGGGGCCTCGCTCATGGCGAGCACGCGACTGGCGCAGCCGAACCTGCACGATGTCGCCGGTGGCGGCGTCGCGGACGGCCTCCTCGGGGATGAAGACTTCGTTGAACTTGTGCCCCTCGTCGGGATTGGGGCGGACGAAGCCGAAGCCGGCGGTCGCCTTGCGAAAGACGCCGGTGACGGTTCCCTGCCGCGACAGCGGCCGGACGGCGTTCCCCTTGCCGATTTCGAGTCGGCCCTGGCGGATCAACTCCTTGAGGGCGTCCTTGAAGTTCTCGTATTCGGACGTGGGTAAGCCAAGTTTGCGAGCGAGCGCTTTCGGTTTGACGGGATGATAGTTTGGATGAGCAACGGTAGCGGAGATGCGGGAAATCAGATCGGACATGTTTTCTCAACAAAGGAAATGAACAATCCATGTTTCGCGACCACGCCGATCGGCGTGTGCGGACTGCTCCATCAATTATACGACGCCGAGCCTTCACCGCAGGTTCGCGCGGCAATTCGTGATGTGCATGATCATCAGCCGATGATCACCCACTTTGACAACAAACCGTGCAAACACCGTGGTCCAGGGAGTGGATGCTCACGAACACGAGGGCGGGGGGGAGGGAATGTTCCACGCAGGTGGTGTTGCGTTAGGAGTCGGCGCCTGGCAGGTTGCTAACTCCGACATGTGCCCGGAGAGGGGAAGGGCGGTCGAAGGCAATTTCGTCCTCCGACTGGGGGGCAGCGC
>DASRSQ010000879.1:0-8298 GCA_035656475.1 Gemmataceae bacterium
GGGATGTGCACGTAAGCGGCGCGAGGCAAAAGCCAGGGAGGAGAGCGGTCCGACATGCATCCATTGTAGCGGCCGCTTGCGGCTTAGCGCTCGCCTCAAAGATCTGGCGAGCGCAAAGCCGCAAGCGGCGAGCCGTCTACTTCACCTTCCCATCCGGCAAGTTCCCGATCTGCTCGAACAGATGCGAAATCGACGCCGTCAGCTTGCGGAAATCGCCCGCGTGCAGGCTCTCGTTCGGCGCATGCGCCTTGCTGAGCGGATCTTCGATGCCCAGCAGCAACGCTGGCGCGCCGTTGAACAGCTCGGCGAGCGGGCCGACGAAGCCGATCGAGCCGCCGCAGCCGATCGGCACCGCCTTCACGCCGAATCCCTTCTTGAGCGCCTTCTCCGCAGCCGTGAACGCGGGGCCGGTCGGATCGGTCATCCACCACTTCAGACTCGCCGTCTGCTTCACCTCCACCTTGACGCCCCATGGCGGATCCTTCACCAGTACCGCCTTGATCTGCTCGAAAACCTCCTCCGGCTCCTGGTCTGGCACAATGCGACAACTGATGTACGCCTGCGCCGTCGGCAGCACCTGGTTCGATTTGTTCCGCACCGAGCTCGCTTCCTCCACAACCACCGTGATCGACGGCTTGCGCCAGGTCGCCTCGTTCGGATGCACCTTGTTCTCCAGGGCCAGCTCGACGCCGTCCAGCACCCCCTGATCGCTGCGCCACTTCGCCTCGTCGGCGCCGATCTTCTTGAAGGATCGCTTCTCGGCTGGCGTCAGCTTGCGAACCTTGTCGTAGATCCCCGGCACCGGCAGCTTCTTGTGCCCCCAGTACAGTCGCGACAGAATCACATTGAGCGCGATCGCCGCATCCGCGAGGACGCCGCCGGCCATGCCCGAATGCACCGGCCCTGCCGCCGTCTTGACCGACACATGCAGCTCGACGATGCCACGCAGCGAATACGTCAGGCACGGCAACCCGACCTCGACGTTCTCCGTATCGCACACGACGATGACGTCCGACATCAGCCGGTCCTTGTGCTCGACGAAGAAGCCTTGCAGGTTGGACGAGCCGACCTCCTCCTCGCCTTCGACGAGCATCTTCACGTTGACCGGCAACTCGCCCTTGGTCTTCAGATGCGACGCAATCGCGCCGAGCTGCGTGACGATGGCCCCCTTGTCGTCGGCGGCGCCGCGCCCGTAGAGCCGGCCGTCGCGCTCGGTCAATGTCCAGGGCGGCGACAGCCAGTCGTTCTCGAAACCCTTCACCGGTTGCACGTCGTGATGGGCGTAGAGAAAAACGGTCGGCTTCCCCGGCGCCCCGAGCCATTCGCCGTAGGCGTACGGGTTGGAGTTGCCGGTCTTGAGCACCGAGACATTGGCGAGTCCCGCGTTGCGCATCAGCTCGCAGGTGAGGTCGGCGCACTGATCGAGTTCTTGCTGGTGCTCGCCGTCGGTCGAGATGCTCTGGATATCGACGAGCTTGCCGAGATCGCTGATGAGGTTGGCGTCATTCTCTTCGAGCCATTTCGCGGGTTGCATGAGGATCTCCGGGTGGGACGCGGAACGAGGAGTTGTAGGTTTGATGTATCAACCCGATTGTAAATTGGTGATTGTAAATTGCTAATTGTAATTCCTCTCGTAGACGTTTGTCACCTGCTTTCGTTGACATTTTCCGCCTACTCGACAGAATCCGCAAATCTCTCCCGGCTTTTGGCGGTATCTTCGGAAAATCCTGCCCAGCTTCTTGCTAACGGATGCCCGGTTGGTTTACCATCACTCATCGCGAATTCGCGACGCGAACGACGAACCCGGCCAATGACATCTCCATCATTCGATGGGAGAATCCGTGCAAGAGAATGCTGCTCTGAATCGCTGCGTCACCCTCGTCGACGATGAGCCCTTCGCCCTCGACATCCTGGTGCGGGCAGCGCGTTCGTTTCACTTCGACTGCCAGACCGCCATCTCCGCCGAGGAGGCGGTCGTCGCGCTCGAGCAGAACCAGACTCCCGTCGTCGTCACCGACTTGCGCATGCCCGGGCACGGCGGCGTCTGGCTGGTGCAAGAGATCAAACGCCGTTGGCCGCAGATCGCGGTCATCGTCGTCACTGTCGGCGCCGATGATGATGCACTCCTGCAATGCATGAGCGCCGGCGTCCAGCACTACTTCCTCAAGCCAATCCACATCGACGAATTCCATCACGCCCTCCAGGCGACCTGGTACAGCCAGCTCATGCGTCGCGAGAGCCAACGGCAGAAACAGCATCTCGAATCGATCGTCCACAAGCAGACGCATCAACTTCGCCACACGTTTTTCTCCGCGATCACGAGCCTGGTGCGGACGCTCGAAGCACGCGACTCCTACACCTCCGGCCATTCGCTGCGCGTGCGCAAGTACGCCGTCCATCTCGCTCACGAGATTGGCCTGGACAAGTCGAACATGAAGCGTCTGAACCTTGCCGCCAAGCTGCACGACATCGGCAAGATCGGCGTCGCGGAAGGGATTCTCAACAAGCCGGCGAAACTGTCCGATACGGAATTTGACCTGGTCAAGGAGCACCCGGTGATCGGCGAGCGGATCTTGAAGCCGATCATCCGCAACCGCGTCGTGCTGTCCGCGATCCGCAGCCATCACGAGCGCTTCGACGGGGCCGGCTATCCCGACCGGCTGCGTGGCGAAGAGATCCCGTTCTTGGGCCGCATGATCACGGTCGCCGACTGCTACGACGCGTTGACGAGCAGCCGCGCGTATCGCGGCGCGATGACGCGCGAGGACGCGCTGGCGATCCTGCAAGACGGCGCGGGCACGCAGTTCGACCCGCACCTCGTGCCGCCGTTCATTCGCATGATCCGCGCGGAGAAGAAGGTTGCGAGCGTGCGGTGATTACCAAACAATGAACGTCCAGATCAGGATGGCCACGATCACAAGCACCGCGCCGACAACGGCGAACCACGCGGGATGAAACGGCAACCCGCCGCCCACCTTCTCCTCGGCATGTTCGTGCTCCTTGCGTTCCTTCTTCTTCTCTTCGCGCTCGTGCCGATGTTTCTCGTGATGCTGTTCTTGATGGTCCATGGATTCTCCATTGTTTGGCGTGTCGCCATTGATTGCGTCATGATCGTCCGCTCGGCGGTTTAGCGCACCGCGCGTCGCGCGGTGGCGGCGATTCCGTGCGCTAAACCGCCGAGCCGACGATCATGACGCAGTCCGCGCGACACGTTAATTCGCTTTCAACGAGTGAAACACTAGCCCGCTTAGCAGCTTCGGATAGAAATACGTCGACTTCGGCGGCATCTTCTCGAGGTTGCCCGCGATGTGTTCGACGTGGTCCATCGTCGCCGGCGGCACCAGCACCGCGAGGTCGCAGTCGCGCGCGGCCACCGATTCGTCCACCTCGCGCATCAGGTGCACATACTTGCATTTCGGCTCCGCACGGCCCGATTGCGGCAGCTCCTTCTCCAGGATGACGCGTTGCAGCACCGCCACCGCCAGGCTGCGCCATTCCTCGCTGTGCTCCGCGGCAAGTTCCGCCATCAGGGCCGGTGAACGAAAGCGGCCGGTCTGCCAGACGCCGTCCGCGACGGTGCCGAAGCCGAGCAGTTCCTGCGTGCCATCGGCTTCGATCCAGTCCCACGTCTGCTTCGCGGCATCGGGGCCGGTGCCGACGGTTTCCATATCGAAGTGCGGATCGAGCAACGCCCGCAGGTCGGCGGCCTTCATCGCGCCAAGGTTCGACACCAGGCGATGCGTCGGCAGGATGACGAGGCCCGGATCCTGCATGGCGACCAGCATCATCAGGACGAAGTTGGCCGGCGCGTCGGGATTCGTCACCTCGCCCGATTGCTGCTTGTCGTCGAGGTAGCGCAGCGCGGTCTCGTAGCGATGATGGCCGTCGGCGATGAAGATCGGCTTCGGGCCCATCAAGCCCGCCACCGCGCTGATGACGTGCTGATCGGCGAGCGGCCAGATCTTGCTGACGACGCCAAGATGATCGGTCGCCTGGATCGGCAGCGCCCGGCCGATTGCGGCGGCGAGCTTCGCCTGGATTTCGCCCGTCTCGTCGGGATACATGCCGAAGATCTGGCTCAGGTTCATGTTGGTCGCATGGAACAGCTTGAGCCGATCCGCCTTGGGGCCGGACATCGTCTCTTCATGGGCGTAGATCTGTCCCTGGCCGAACTTCTCGAGGCGAACGCGGGCCATGAAGCCGGTGCGCGTGTGGCGTTTGCCCTCGACCTCGAACTCTTGCTGATACACGTACAGGCAGCGGGCCGAGTCCTGCGCGAGAATGCCGTCGGCGATCCAGTCGCGCAGCGTCTGCCCGGCGCGCGTGTAGCGATTGTCGTTCGGCGTATCGGCGGCGGATTCCTTGCCGAGAATCAGGCGAATGACATTGTGCGGACTGCGATCGTAGAGTGCCTGCTGCAGGGCCGGATCGATGACGTCGTAAGGCGGCGCGATGACGTCGCTGAGATTACCGACGCGGGCGAGATCATATCGAAAACCGCGAAAGGCCTGCACGTCGGCCATGACGAACTCCTGAGATCGGAAAGCGTTTGTCGCAGAAGAGATTCTATTCGGTCCGATGCCGAGTTCGTAGGGTGACGTACTGGCAAGCCCAAGAGATCGAGGGATTCGGACTACCTCATCGGTGGGCTTGGAACCTGCAGCGGCAGATTGTCAGGCTGGAAAGCCTGACCTACGTGGACAGTTCATACAATCTCTCTACGGATTTTCTCTAAGAACCCGAGCGACGGGGCGAATAAACGATTGGACGCACCCTGGAGGACATGTGACCATGGCCGCGCAAAATCCCCAACCGCCCACGGGCGCCATCGCGCCTGGGACTCCGCCGCCGCCCCCGCCGCCCCCGCCGCCGGAGCCTGCCAAGCGCGAGATTCGCATCGTCAGCCATTGTGCCCTGTTCTACTGGTGGCCGGTCTGGCTCGTCGGCTTCATCCTGTGGATCGTGACGTCGGCGCCGCACGTCGTCGGCAAGGGCGACTTTCTCGTCACGGTGCCGAACGGGACGTCGGCGATCAAGAAAGCCTACACGGACGAAAAGACCGGCAAATTGCGCGATGCCTATGTTCTTCCCGAGGGCAAGTCACTCGAAGTCGAACATGATCAGCCAAGGCAGCCGCGTTTGCACATTTCCAGGGACAAAAACCTGGGCGTCGTCTTCGTGGGTATCTTGCTGCTGGTCATCGTTATCACGAACATTCCGCTGCGCGGCCTGTGGTCGCTGGTCGTGATCATTCTGATCTTCTCCATTGTCATTCTTTTCGCCCTTCTCGACTGGTGGACCACCATTCTCGACTGGTTCCACTTCCTCGACATCCGTATCAACGCGGCCGGGTATTTCGTCATTTCCGCGGTCCTCTTCGTACTCTGGCTGGTTGTGATGCTGGTGTTCGATCGCCAGATTTACATGATCGTCACGCCCGGGCAGGTGCGCGTGCGCCAGGAGATCGGCGACGCCGAGATGACCTTCGACACCACCGGCATGTCGGTCCAGAAACAACGTAGCGACCTGTTCCGCCACTGGATCCTCGGCCTGGGCTCCGGCGATTTGATCGTGAAGACATCCGGGGCCAACGCCCAGGAGATCCACATGCCAAACGTCTTGTTCGTCGGTCGCAAGGTCGCGGAGATCGAGGAGATGTTGGCCGAACGCGCGGTTGTGCCTGGCGCGCCAAGAATCAACGGCTGATCGTTGCGTTGCTGCGCCATAGGATGTCCTGGCAGAAGGACATCCTCAATACATCTCCTCAACTTGCGGAGAGGAATAATAGGAGCAAGTCATGCGAAGATTGAGCGCGTTTGCCGCGTTCGCCGCGTTTTTTGTCGGATGGAATCTCGCGCAGGCGGGCGAGACAGTCGAGTTGGGCGGCTTGACATCGAAGGCGCCCAAGGAATGGAAGGCGCAGAAGGCGGCCAATCGCTTCCGCGTGTACCAATTTGCCGTCCCGAAGGTGGATGGCGACAAGGAAGACGCCGAACTGGTCGTCTTCTTCTTCGGCGAAGGCGGCGGCGGCGGGGTGGACGAGAACCTCAAACGCTGGAAGGGCTTCTTCATTCCGCCGGAAGGCAAGACCATCGAAGAGGCTTCCAAGGTCGAGAAGTTCAAGGTCGGCAAAGTCGCAGACGTCGTCTACCTCGACGTGAATGGCACCTTCAAGTCAAAGAATCCGCCGTTCGATCCGAATGCGAAGGAAGTCCGCAAGGACAATTTCCGCCGCTTCGGCGTCATCTTTGACACCGACAAGGGCGCCTATTTCATCACGCTGACCGGTCCTGCCAAGACAATGGCGAAAAACAAGGACGCCTTCGACGGCTGGATCAAAGCGTTCAAATAACTTCCGCAAACCCCGGGATGAGCGCGGCGATTCCCGGGGGCACTCTTCATCCCCAGGAATTGCTGCGCTCATTCTGGGGGCAGGCCGCATGTCCACGTTCCCTTTCGACTACACGCTACCCCCCGAGCTCATCGCGCAGGAGCCAAGCGATCCACGCGATGAGTCACGCCTGCTCGTTGCCGATCGCACCTCCGGCTCGCTGCATCATCATCGCTTTCGGGAGTTGCCTGAGCTGCTGCGCCCGGGCGACCTGCTCGTTCTCAACGACACGCGCGTCCTTCCTGCACGCCTGCTCGGCAAGCGCGCCAGGACCGGCGGCAAGTGGGAAGGCCTGTACCTACGCCAGCTCGCCGACAGTTCATGGGAGATGCTGTGCCAGACGCGCGGTTCCTTGCAGGAAGGTGAGATCATCGAAGCAAGCTGCGATCATGAAAACGCGCCGCTGACGCTGCAACTGATCGCGCGTTTGGCCGGCGGCCGCTGGCAGGTGAAGCCGCTCATGGCGGGACCAACGCTTGCGTTGCTCGAACGCTTCGGCCACATTCCGCTACCGCCGTATATCCGCAAGGGGACCGCGGCCGATGCCGACAAGGGGCGTTATCAGACGATCTACGCGTTGCGCCCCGGCGCCGTCGCCGCTCCTACCGCGGGCCTGCATTTCACCAACCGCGTCTTCGCCGACCTCGCCGAACGCGGCATCCGCTCCACGAGTGTCACGCTGCACGTCGGCGTCGCGACCTTTCAACCGATCCAGGTCGATGACTACTCGCAGCATCCCATGCATCGCGAATGGGGCGCGCTGACGCAGGAAGCCGTCGACGCTATTGCCATTTGCAAATCGCGCGGTGGCCGTGTCGTCGCGGTCGGCACGACGTCGGTGCGCGTGCTCGAAAGCGTCGCCCGCCTGGGCCCCTTGCAAGCGTGGACCGGTGAAACCGATCTCTTCATCCATCCGCCGTACGATTTCAAGGTCGTCGATGCCCTGATCACCAACTTTCATTTGCCGCGCACGACATTGTTATTGCTGGTGGCCGCGTTTGCCGGCGCCGACCTCATCCGCCGGGCTTACGCGGAAGCGATCGCCGAGCGCTACCGCTTCTTTAGTTATGGCGACGCGATGCTGATAACATGAAAGCATGAATCGAATTCGCGACATCGTGGTCGTCAATCATCGGCTTGATCCGATCTCGACCGAACTGCACGTGCACATCAAGCTCGATGCTATCACGCCAACCACTGCGCTCAAGGGACGCCTCATCGGTCCGCGCTCGATGCACGCGACGACGATCGAGATCGCGTATCCGCTGCACGAGATCGAACGCTCCGATCACATTGTGCTACGCGCAGTCATTCCCGAATCGAGCTGGTGGGAGCCGCGCTCGCCGTTCCTTTACGAGGGCCCCCTCGAACTCTGGCAGGATGACGTCCTCTGCGATCGCGCGACAATCCGGCATGGCATCCGGGCGTTGCAACTCACGTCAAAAGGACTGCGTCTCAATGGCAAACCGCTGGTGGTGCGCGGCAAACTCGTCCATGGCTCGCTGTCGGAACAAGACGCGATCGCGCTTCGCGATGCCGGCTTCAGCGCGTGCTGGCTGATCGGAGCGTCGAACATTGATCCATGGAATTCGGCCGACCGTGTCGGCCTCTTCTTGCTCGGCTCATGTTTTGATGTGACCGAATTCTTCGCGTTGCACAGTGAATTGACGAGCCACGCGAGCCACTTCGGTTGGATCTTCAACCGCAACGATCTCAGCCAGGCGCCGCTGCTGCAACCCGGCTTCGGGATGCTGTACGGCATCAACACCTCCGCTCGCAGCATACCCGAGAATAGCGACTTCATGGTGTGCACGCAGGACGAGTTGGCCTGGCTGGAAGAGGTTGACATGCCGAGAATCGTCGTTGCAAAAAAGCTTGCGGATCCTTTGCTGCAGCGAGCGAAGGTG
>DASRSQ010000880.1:0-4232 GCA_035656475.1 Gemmataceae bacterium
GCCGCTGAGGATCGTGATGGTGCGGCCGGTCAGCGTATAGTCATCGCTGGTGACGCCGGCGCCACTGATGGCGAGGTCCACGGTTTGGTCGCCGGTAACAGCGCCATCGGCGGTGGCGGTCACGGTGATGGCGGTGGTGCCCGCTTCGCTGCCGGCGCTGGCGCTGACCGACAGGTTGACCGTTGGAGTCACCATGCCAGAGGTGACGTGAACGGTTTGCGTTGCGCTCGTCGACTTGCCGTCGTTCTGGGTGATCGTGAATTGGATGACGCGATCGCCGACCGAGCTGGAGGCGAAGGTGATCTGCTGCATGAGAGCCAGCACCGCGTCGGCGAGCACATTGCGAAAGCTGATGGCGGGGCCAACGCCGTTGAAGTGGATCTTAAGAGCGTTGCCGTTCCGTCCGTCCAAAGTGGAATCCAGCGTGCCCATGGACAGGCCGCCGTAGTTCACCGTGGCGTCGCTGATGCCGATTTCGTCGTCGTTGTCGCCGACGTTATTGATGCCAATGATGTCGCCGGAGGTGCCGCCGGAACTGTAGCTGATCGTCAGGCTGCCGCCTTTGAAGTTGGACAGGTCGGTGAAGGTCGGGGCGCTGGCGATGGCCGTCGCGGGGGATGCAGCGGTGTAATTGGTGGTGCCGCCCATGCCGCCGATGCTTCCCATGCCGTCGTCGGGAGTGAACGCAATGCCCTTGATGACAGCAGTGCCAGGCACTGTGTAGATCGCAACATTATTGGCGGTCGTAATGCTGATTGTCGAGTTGTAACCGGCGGTATCCGCGAGTCTCATGACGCTGTTGGTGGTCAAGGCGCCTGCGCCGGTGGTCACGTACAGGAGTGCACCATTGCCGTTGTCGGCAGCGACCATGCCGAAGCCGCCGAAGTTCGTCGAGTAGGTGCCGTTCCCGGTCCATGAGCCGTTGACGAGCGAGAACTTGCTGATGACGCCTGCCGTGTTGCTGCTTGCGGTGAGAATATAGAGGACATCAAAGGTGCTGCCGTTGTCGCCCGAGGAGATCAGGTAGAAGTCTTGCCCGTTGGCGGTGCCGTTCGCCAGTCCGGGCAAGCCAGTCACGATGCCGCCGCTGGCTGCGGACACGGTCGAGACGTAGGGTGCGGTGGTGGAGGCAGTGAAGCTGTAGACGGTCCCTCCGAAAACCTTGAGACTCCGCACATTTCCGGACGGGTTGGGGGACGTTGCGCCGTTCGTGTAGTAGCCGTTTTCGTCGCCGATGAACCAGGTCGAGTTATTGAGGCTTGTGGCCGACCGTGTTTGCTTCCCGCTTAAGCCTGTGTAGGTGGTCGCCTTGTTGAAGTTTCCGCCCGCATCGAATGTCACGACGGCGCGCGGATTGAGATTGGTTACAAAGGTTGTGGTGTCCGTGCTATTTGCGCCCGTAAAGGTGAGGAGAGAACCGTCCTTTGTCAGTGACGGGTATGCGGTGCTCGTTCCACTGCCGCTGATGCGGATGGCGTCGGGGCCCGATCCGCTGACACTGATGGTTTGGACCGCAGCCTGGGTGACGTTTGGATTCAGTTCCACGATGCTCGCGGTCGTGTTGCTCACCGAGGCGGCGGCAACGACCACCGCGAGGTCTCCAGGCACGAACGCTGCCGGAGCGAGGCGATCCTCCAATTGCTCGAGATTTGGCCGATGCGCCTGCGAGCGGCGGATGATCGGGCGAGTGCGTGGACGGGAGAAGAAGCGAAGCGCGAGGAGACGAAACCAGTTGGGCAAGGACATCGACGTTCCCTTCGCAATCTGTAACGTCTCAGGATGGGAGGCCGTGGGTCAAAGTGCGCTGACTTTTCCGGATATGACGATTGATATGGGAATCAACACGCGGAGCAAAACGAAATCCTACATTTGTGAACGCCAAGAATGCATGCCCTGTAGGACGGGCATCCCTGCGGCATCCCTGCCCGTCCATAGCAGCCCCGACTGTATGGACGGGCAAGAATGCCCGTCCTACGACATAGGCGTCGCATCCTTTAGCGTGTCAAATTCGCAATCGAGCCTGGCAGCTCAATCGTCATAGAGGAAGCAGCCATCGAAACATCAACAGGGGAACCGCAATGAGAGTTCTGTCCATCAGCATCGCATGCTTCGCGCTATGTGTGGCAAGTGCAGCGGCGGGCGTGATCGCGATGCCGGCGCCGGGGGCAACACGGGTGGTCGGGGCGGATGTCGTCATCGTTGGCAAGGTCGAGGCGATTGAGCCGACCGATGTCAAAGTCGGGATGGCGACGTTTCGCATTGCGGTCGTCAAGATCAACGATGGCATCAAGGGGACCAAGGATGCCAAGACGCTGCGCGTCGGCTTCACGCCGATCGAGAAGCCCAAGCCGAACGTGTTTGTCAGCGGCGCTCGGCCTGTCCAGCTCAATCCGGGACAGGAGGGGCTGTTCATTCTCAAGAAGCATGACAAGGAAAACTTCTACACCCTCCCCGGCGTGATCGGCTTCTACATCAACAGCGACAAGAACACTGGTTTCGACAAGGAAGTGCAGTCGGCGAAGCTGGCCGCCAGGCTGTCGGCCGATCCGCAGGCCGGGCTGAAGGCGAAGGATGCGGACCAGCGCTTGCTGGCCGCCTCGATCCTGATCGATCGCTATCGCAACGTCGGCGGGCCGAAGGTCAAGCTGCAGCCGATTGACGCCGAGGAGAGCAAGCTGATCCTGCAGGCGCTCGCCGAAGCGGACTGGCAGATGCCGTATAACTTCGCGTCGCTACGGCCGATTCCGACGCAGCTTTTCCAGCGTCTGGGGGTGAACGCGCAGGACGGCTTCAACGTGCCCAAGGGGGGCAACTTTCAGAAGGCCGCCCAGGAGTGGGTGCGTGCCAACGCCGGGAAATATCGCATCCAGCGCTTCGTCGCCGATGAGGGGCAATGATGCGCAGAGGGCCAGGCCGACTCGCTCCCAAACCAGGGGGACGGCAAGAATTCCTGGCAGCCACACTCACTCCGATTCGACCTGTCGCTGACACAAATCATTAGCCACAGAGGACACAGAGATATTGACGTGACGGCCACCGCGAAGAATATGGCGCACGAGCAGAGTGTTGGAGCGAATCACCTATATTGGAGCAAGTTCCTACGCCTCTCTGTGCCCTCGGTGTCCTCTGTGGCTGATGATTTGTCAGCGTCAGATCGGATCAGAGTGAGTGTCTCAGTCGCTGCCATAAGTTTTTGCCAAACTCCCAAACCAGGGAGCGAGCGTACTGCCGTAGATTTTCTCGCGGGACCGGCATAAATTGACACCTGCTGGTCTACTAATCAGAGTCGAGAAAATCCAATGTCCACCGAGCCGATTCCACCGACACCGCCGAAGCGTTCCGCCGTCGAACTGATCAAGGAAAACAGCCGACATCTGCGCGGCGGCATTGCCGAGGAGCTGGCGAAGGATTCCGAGAAGTTCAGCGATCAGGACAAGCAGCTCATCAAGTTTCACGGCTCGTACCAGCAGGACAACCGCGACGCTCGCAAGGAACGTCGCAGCGAAGGCGCCGGTCGATCGATCATTTTCATGGTCCGCTGCAAGATCCCTGGCGGCAAGGTCACCGGGCGCCAGTACCTCACGCTCGACCAGCTCACCGACCGCTACGCCAACGGCACCCTACGTGTCACCTCTCGCCAGGGCATCCAGTTTCATGGCGTCCTCAAGTCGAACCTCAAGCAAACGATTGCCGACATCAACCACTGCCTGCTGACCACGCTCGGCGCCTGCGGCGACGTATCACGTAACGTCATGGGCCCCCCTGCCCCGTATGCGACGCCGGTCTATCGCGAATTGCAGCGCCAGGCCGACATCATCGCGCATCTGTTCGCGCCGAAGTCGCGCGCCTACCACGAAATCTGGCTCAATGGCAAGGCGCTGGCGACGCCCAGCATCGAGCCCGATGTCGAGCCGATCTATGGCAACATCTATCTGCCGCGCAAGTTCAAGACGGTGTTCGCGCTGCCGGAGGACAATTCGACCGACATCTTCGCCCAGGACCTCGGCTTTCTGGCTCACGTCGAGAACGGCGCCATCGTGGGCTACAACGTCTACGCCGGCGGCGGCATGGGCATGTCGCATGGCAATCCGAACACGTTTCCGTATGTCGCCGAGGCGATCTGCTATGTCGGCGCGGACCAGGTCGAACCGGCGGCCGAGGCGGTCATCAAGCTGTTCCGCGATCATGGCAACCGCGCCGACCGCAAGCGGGCTCGCCTCAAGTACGTCCTC
>DASRSQ010000881.1:0-2976 GCA_035656475.1 Gemmataceae bacterium
GAAGAAGCAGTTGAATTCGAGGAAGTGACGGGCACAGACGAACTCGCCCAGTTGCAATTGAACGGGGTGGCGCCGGACCTGGCCGTGGCCGCGCTCGTCGATCACGCAGTGCGCTCGGGCGCCAGCGACCTCTTCCTGCGATCCGAAGAGCAGTCGGTCGAAGCCTCCATGCGGCATCTTGGGATCGTCCGCTCGATTGCCAGCCTGCCGACGGACCTGGGCAACCGGTGTATGCTCCACATTCGCGCCGCGGCGGGCCTGAAGTTCGACGAGCGGCGCAAGCCCCAGGACGGACGTTGGGTGCGCACCCGCCCAGACGGACAGACCGTCGACTTGCGATTAAGCACCATGCCGACTCTTTACGGCGAGAGTCTGGCGATGCGCATCCTCGTGCGCGACGCCCATCTGACCAAGCTGGAAGCGCTCGGTCTCATCGGCGCCCAGTTGGGCACCCTTTTGAGTTGGCTGCACAGCCCGAGCGGTCTGATTCTTGTGTCCGGGCCAACCGGTTCGGGCAAGACGACGACGCTATACGCGTGCCTACACTACCTGAACGATGGTCGCCGCAAGATCCACACCATCGAAGACCCGATCGAGTACTCTGTCGACGGCATCGTTCAGTCCCAGGTAGACGACATCAACGGCCCCGATTTCAAGCAGCTTCTGCGGGCCGTCCTGCGGCAGGGACCGGACGTCGTGATGGTCGGCGAACTGCGCGACGCCCAGGCGGCCGAGACCGCCGTGCGCGCGGCCAACAGCGGCCAGCTCGTGTTCGCCACGCTGCATGCCCCGGTCGCGGTGGGAGCCATTCAAAGTTTGCTGGGGTTGGG
The DNA here is from genome assembly GCA_035656475.1 of Gemmataceae bacterium. Lineage (GTDB taxonomy): Bacteria > Planctomycetota > Planctomycetia > Gemmatales > Gemmataceae > SIAQ01. Next base: position 831 of record DASRSQ010000881.1, read on the forward strand.
GATTCATCCACACTTCGTTTCCAGTTCGCTCTTGGGCGTGATTTCCCAGCGACTAGTAAGGACCCTCTCTTCCTACAATCGGATGCCCCTAGACCTCGCCCACGCGCCGCAAACCTTCGAAGAGGTACGACAGTGGCTTGAGCCGAACATCGAGCCAAAGGCTTACGCGGCCGTGCGAGGCGCTGACGGGGAAGAAATCTACGTGGGCAGAACGGCGGTATTCGAGCTTCTCTCGCTCACCCCTTCGCTGAGGCAGATGATCGCCGACGGTCGGCCCTTTGGCGAACTGGCGGAAAAGGCGCTGGAAGGCGGCATGATCGACTTCCGGCGCGCCTCCTTGCTCAAAGTGGCTCAAGGGGTTACAACCTTCGACGAAGTCTTGCGCGTCATCCCCACGGCGGAGCAGTGGGTCGGCTGGTGAGGGCTATCGACCCGTTGCCACGGATGATTACCGGCTGACACCCAACGAGATTCGGCTCGGACTGCCCCAAGATTCTTTGGTCCGCTGGGACTCGCCGTGAAACAAGATTGGTATTGCAAGACGATGGGGATCGAATTCGGTCCCATGTCGTTGGACGATCTGGCTGGCTTAATCCAGCGAGGCAACCTGCGTCCGAGCGACCCGGTGCGCAATTCGCAGGACGGAACTTGGATCAAGGCCGAGGAGGTCGCAGGGCTGGTCCATCGCGCCGCGGGTTCTGCCCCCGAGATCTCGGAGGCACAAGCGGCGGTGACCGCCAGCGGAGGAGCGGCCGGCGGTCGAGGAACGACGGCAACGCATCGCGACGCCCCTGCAGCATGGAAGGGTGAGCCGGTCGGCGAAAACCATTCCCTGGCACTCGACCAATACAACTGTGCCATTTTGATTGGGCCGGGCGGCGTGTCCATTTGCGACTTGCGCGACTGCCAGCGCGTTGTCGTTGCGGGTGCGCGCGTGGTCGGCCACCGATCGGCGGATGATGACGCGCCGATTCGTTTCGGGCCGCTTGAGTTGCAGATTTCTGTTCGTGAGGTCGGGGAACGGGTCGATCCCCAAGCTAGGGGCGCCTCGGTCACGGAGACCGGCGAGCCGGCGCGGGAACCCGCGACCGTCGGCAGTGCGGTCGAACCAGGGGCCGAACCATCGATTGAGTCACCGATTCCTTCGGTTTCCTCCAAGAGGGCAAATACGTCAAAAGCCGTTCCAAAAGGAAACTCGCCGGCCGAGACTGAACATATCGCGGCCGAGACACTGCGCCGGATGTTCATGCCCCGGCCGACAAAGGCCCGCTAGGCAGAAGCACGAACCGGCAACTCACAATTTCCTAACGTCTGTGGTATAGGTTACGTGATTGCAGGTACCTGGTTAGGCCATTTGCGTCGGCAGGAAAGTTCGGGCGTAAGGCGGAAGAAAGGAGTTTCTTCTCCATGCGACGGAAGGTCTTGTTGCTCATCTTCTCTGCCCTGGCATGTTTCGTGGCCTATGAGAATCATCGCCGTGACCGAGAAGTGCGGCGAGTCAGAGATATCGAACGGCTCGGCGGTTTCGTCGACCACGGCGGCCGGTTTATCGTTTTGGGAGGCGCGGACATCACCGACGCAACGATCGATCGGTTGCACAACTTCCCCGAACTGGAATACCTCGCCCTCCCGGAAACGGCGATCGGGCCCCACGGTATCTCCGGATTGCGTCAGTTCAAGCTCCTCGTCGGTCTCGAGGTGCTGCGAACGCGAGTCTCTCTGCCGTTTTGCGCGCAGGTGGGTGCTCTCCCGAATCTCAGGGTGCTGAAAATGATTCAAACTACGACGACGGACGAATGCCTGCCGCAGCTTTCTCAGATTTCCGGGTTGGAAGTTCTCGATCTGAGCAACTGCCCCATATCGGGGTCCGGATTGCGTCACCTCGTAGCCCTGCGGAATCTCCGCTCCCTCAGCTTATCCTCAACCAACGTCGGGGATGAAGGCGTCGTGCATCTACGGGAGCTGCCGCAACTGAAGTTTGTGGAGTTGGAACACACGCGAGTCACGCTGAGCGGCATCTCCCAGCTTCGCGACGCCTTTCCCGCCTGCCAAATCGTCTACTGATCGCCGGCCGTTCGGCACCCGACCAAGAGAAGGTAATGTACGAAGCGAGCGGCCGGCGGGCCTGGCGAACAATCAGCCTTAC
>DASRSQ010000882.1:0-5700 GCA_035656475.1 Gemmataceae bacterium
AAAAAAAAGCCCGCGGTCAATCAAGTCCGCGGGCAAGACAAATCAGAGGCAGGTTACTTCGGGTATTCGAGCTTCAGCTCGTTGGCGCCCTTGGTCGTCTTGTGGGTGGCTGCTTTCACCTTGTTCGGGTTCGATTCGTGCCAGAGGTAGACGGTGATCTCCTCGTCGATCGGCACATTCTTGATCTCGAAATGGCCATCCTTGTCGGTGACGGCGAAGTAGGGCTGGTTGAAGAGGCCAATCTTGGCATTCATCCAGGTGTGGATGCTGCAGGAGGCGTTGATGACCGCTTCGGGGCCGCCCTTGAGCGAGATCTTGCCGGTGTCGGAATTCGGCTTGAGCAGGTAGTCTTTGGTACCGCCCAGCGCGGAGCCGGCTTCGACCTTGACGTTGTGGTCCATCTTGGCCGAGGTCTTGACCAGGAGGGGTTGCATGGGGGCATACAACGCGACCACGTGCGGGACGTATTCGCAGAACGGCTGATCGATCACGACCGGCTCCTTGAAGTGCTCGAGATGCTTTTCGTCGAGTTTCTTGAACTTCTTGCCGGAGGGGGGACTGAGGGAAACGATGATGTTGGCAACGCCGTTGTCCTTACCGATGATCCAGACCTGTTCATGCTGATTCTTCTCGGTTCCGCACAGCCCTTCCTTGGCGTCTTTGTGCATGGCAATGCGCGGATCGACCTTGGGTTCCGGGGGCGTGCCGTGGTATTTGATCGTGCCCTTGATGGTCGCTTCCGGAGCGGTCGTGATTTCGCTCGAGCCGCCTTTGCCGTCTTCCGTCTTGGTCGGACTGGTCTTGCCGCCGTCGGTTGCCGCCACCGTGGTCTTGCCCTTGTCCGTCTTGTTGGTGCAGCCGGCCGTGCCGAACAGCAGGATCACTGCCGGGATCAGCAAAAGAATTCCCAGAATTGGCAGTCTCTTCATTGTTCACCTCTCATGAAAAAGTCGCGTGGCGATGGTGTTGCACAGAGCTCCCCAACTACGATGCGCGGCGCCTCGATTTATTCCATCGGGATCATTTTTTATCCGCCGGCGCATCCGGGTTGTGGATGCGATTAATCGGCATTTCGGAGATGCGCGGATAATTGATCAACGCATCGCGCAACGCATGGATCTGCTCCAGCGCCGGGCCGGAATGGATCGGCTGCCATTTCTGCTCCTTCTCGCTGAAGTAGGTTGGCATCAGCGACGAGTAGGGCACGAAACGCTGCGGCTGATTGATCCACTGCGTCAGCCAGCCCGGTCGAAGGCGACTGCTGGCCAGAGCGAGCGGCGGACCTTGCTTGTCCTTCTCCGAGGGCGCGTAGCTGCCCACCTGATGACATTGCAAGCACATCTTGCGCGATGTCAGCATGCGGTAGGCGTCGGCAGCGTACGCCTCGTCTTCCTCCCAGCGTTTTTGCAGCGACGCGACATCGAGCTTTTTGATCTCGCCCTGCAGCCTCTTCTCGTCCTCCTGGGCATTCTTCTCGGCGGTTTCGAGCAAATCGATTTCCTTTTGCAGGTCCGCTTTCTTGCCCTCGTCCTTCTTGAGCGCCTTCTGTTTTTCCTCAATGGACGACTTGCGCGCCTTACTCGCGTCCTTCAGCTTTTGCAGCTCTTCGTTGAGCTTGCCTTCCTGGGCCTTGCTCAACTTTTCCCAGACCGGCTTGTATTCGTCGAGACGCTGCTGATACGCGGTCTTGCCCTTGATCAAGACACCATCCATGTCGACCGCCGGCGCGACCTTTAGATGAGCCAAATAGTCCGCCGTCTTCTTGCGCCAGTACGTGCCGTCCAGGTCGTCCTGTTGCGGCAAGGGCTCGATCGGGTACGGCAGCGACACGCCCGGGTTCGTCTGTCGCGTGACGCCCGCGAAGTAGTCCGCGATCGCCTGGGCTTCCTCCTTGCTCATGTTGAACTTCGGCATGCGCAGGATTGCCAGCTTGCGGACCTTCTGCGGATCGAGCAGGAACCGGACCAGCCAGTCCGTCTGTGTACGTTCCCCCTGCCCCATCAGGTACGGCGGCAGCGACGCCCGGGCCTCGGCGCTGTCCCCTTCGTTCAGCGGATACTTCTTCGGATCGCGCTGATTCAGATACGGCACCAGCAGATCGGAGAACGCCCCGCCATACGGATTGGTTGCGCCGAAGTGCGTGGCAATGTCGGCCCCCGACTTTATCCCGCTCGCCTTCCGCCCGAGATCGTCGATCGAGATATAGATCGGGGTACTCGACGGAATGTTCTGGACCTGCCCCTTGCTGTCCGTGTAACGCAGCGCCTCGCTCAAGGTCAACACGAGCCAGGCTTCTTTCTCTTCATTCGCATTCAGCAATTCGCGGAAGTGCGGCAGCACGGCGTGAGCAGTCAGGCGGTCGCCGACGGCATTGCGGCCCACCCAGTTCGTGTGGTTCGGGAAGCGGATGACGCCAAGCTTGTCGATGAGATTATTCTGGGCCTCAAGGGCGAAATCGAGCTTGGCGCGCGTCTTGTCCCCGAGATTGAAGTCGTAGACACCGGGACGAATCGTGTGGCAGCCGGCGCAGTTAAACTTGTCGAGGATCTGGCGTCCCTTGACCTCGGCCAGCCGATCGCCGGTCGGCGTGTTGATGCTCTTGGTCGGCACCTGCTCGGCAACCAGGCCAAGCACGAATGTCGCAACCGCTTCGCGCGCCTTCGCCTCCTCGACGTACTTGCGTCCTTCGAACCTGGTCATTGTCTCCTTTGCGGTCGCATCGTCCTTGAGCGCGTCCCGTTCCTCCTTGGTCATGCGCGGCCGGCCGAGCGTGAACTTCGGCATGCGCGAGCGGTCGTCCCAGGCGCGGATGCGGTTGAAATCGTAGCTGCGCGGATCACGTATCTTTTGGTTGAGGTAGCCGAGCCGTTGCGGCGCGTGATGATCGAGCAACGCCTCGGCGTAAAACTTCTCGTAGGGCTCCTTTCCATCCTTCTTCACGTCCTTGTCGCTGAGCGAATCCACGCCGTAGTAGTGCTTCTCGTAGAAGTTCTTGATGTCTTCGAAGGCCAGACGATCGGCGGGCTTCTTGCCCCAGTCGTTGAGGCCGACGCCGATCGACTTGGCGGTTTCGAATCCGGGGATGTCATGGCAGGCGTAGCAACCGAGACGGCCGACGGCCTTCTTGCCGAGGTAGAACTTGAGGGCGTCCTCGCTGCGGACGTCATCGAAGACGAGAGCCTTTTCGTCCTCGGCAATATCTCCCAGGATGAGACGCCATTCCTCGGTGACGCTGCTCGAACTCTTGGGGTCCTTGCGATACTTCGCCAGTTGTTCGTCGTTCATGCCCTTGAGAAATGCTTCCATGTCGCGATCGGAAAGCATGCGCGTCAGGTAGACCTTGGCGAGGGCCTGGAGTTCCTCCTTCGACGGTTGCTTGACTGCAAGCGTCTTCCAGTCCGAACCGAGCGAATCCCCCGCGGGCTGGGTCAAAATCCAGGCGGCGACGTCGGCAGCCTCGTCGGGCGACAGGTGCGTCACCGGCATGCGGCTGCGCGGGCTGTGCACATGCGGATTGAGGATCCACTGGATGAGCCATCTGCGTGCTTCCGGCGTGTTGCCCCCGAGCTTCTCGGCGACCTGGCTCAGATCGGGACCGAACGCCGCCTCGCTGTGGACGCCGGGAGCGAGCAACGCGCCGCTGCCCTGCGTCGTCTGCGTCCCTTGATGCGTGTGACAGGCGAGACAGCCCCGTTCGGTGAAGAGAAGGCGGCCCTTGGCGGCGTCTCCCTTGTGCTTCGGCGCGAGGTCGACCAGCTTGACTTCCTTGCGATACTTCATGCGGGCCTTGATCGCCTTCACTTCGCTCTGCTGCTCGGTGTTCAGGCGAGGCACATTGAGCAATTCGAGCAGACGCGTCTCATCTTTCGACGCGGCGCGCGGATCCTTCTTGTCGGCCGCGTGCTGCTTGTCGGCGTTCTGCACGTACGTCTTGCTCGTGTGCATCAGGAAGTGAGCGATCGAGGCAATCTCCGTATCAGGGAATGTCTTCTGTTCTTTCGGGAGCTCATCCTCGCGGTTGTTGCTGAGGCCGTAGTAGTGGGGCATTTTGGTGTCAGGACGGAAGCTGGATGGCGAGCGGATCCACTTTTCCATCCAGGACTGGCTAACCTTTTCGCTGACGCGAGACAGAGCGGGGCCGACCTTGCGCATGTTGCCCGGGCGATTATCGGTGTCGTTCTCGGCGCGGACCTTTTCGATCGGTAACAGGTCCTCGAGCGGCGGCGTGGGTTCGAGGCGCAGGTCCGGGCCGACGCGGTTCGGGCCTTTCCAGCCACTGATCTCGTGGCAGCCGAAGCAGCCGTATTCCTTGATGAGGTTGTAGCCCTTGATGAGCTTCGGTGCCTCGACGCGGTTGTCGGTGCTGATGAGGTCGGTGACCTCGTGATGGCACTTGATGCAGGAAGATTCGACGAAGCGGTGCGGCAGCATCGGATAGTCCCACATGTGGGCAGGCTCCCAGCCTTTGTCCTTGTGCCATTCCTCGCGCGTCTTGGAGCTGTTGGGGCTATGCGAGGCATCGAGGAAGCTGGTGCCGCTGCCTTGGCCGTAATGGCAGGAGCTGCAGCCGAACTTCTCGGCCGGATGCTTGCTGTTAGAACCGACAAAAAGATCGAGCCGGGGATGGGCGGCGAACTCGGTGATGCGCGATGGCGTCAGGACTGACTTCACGTCGACCGGGGTGATGTCGTGCGGGTTCGGGACCTTGGCGATGTCTTCGCGATCGAGGACCGGATTGCCCTTGGCGTCCTGGCCTTCGGAAGTCTTGCCAACGCGGGCATCGTACAGCTTGATCGCCTTTTCCCTGCCCTTCTCCATGAAATTGTTGTCTTCCTTGGCAAGCGCCTCGAGCTTTTCGCGGCTGTAGGCAGGACGATCGATGCCGAGGTGGCACGTGGTGCAGCGGTCAAAGCGGGTCACGTACTTGAAGTTGTAATCGATCGGCACATCGTTGATCGTGTACTGCTGAATCTTGACCGGGCTGGCGAAGCCGTCGATGACAGGTAGGGCGCGAACCGTGTCGGCGAACGTCCAACGCTTGGCGATGGCGAGCTTGACTTGCGTGTCGACCTTGTCGTTGACCTTCTTGAAATCACCGGCGGCCTTGGTGTAGGAACCTTCGATGTCGTCGAGGACGAAACGCTGTACCTTCATTTCATCGACGACTTTGTCGCGCTCTGCCTGGGCGGTGCCGAGGTTCTTGTTGAGTTCGATGAGCTGCGCTCGATATTTTTTCGCCAATTCGCTGTCGCCATTTTCCTCGGCGATGTAAAGAAAGCTGGTGATCGAATCGACATCGGCCTTCACTGCCTGATAGGCAGCTTCGGTACGTTCCTGCTTGGGTTTGAGGCTGGCGAGATTTGCGCGAGCCTCTTTCAGCTTGTTTTGATTTTCGTCCTTCTCAAGCTTTTCCTTCGCTGCCTTGAGCGTCGCGAGTTTGTCCGTGAATTCCTTTTCCAGCGACGCATCGTTGACCGCATCGAGCGCTCCGGCCTGGGCGACGCCAACCTCGACCTTGCGAAACTCGCGCATCTCGACCTTGTATTCGCGAGCGTAGTCCTGCCAGAGCATCCAGAACACGCTCAAGAGCATCAGGATGTTGGAGACGGCGAACACGATGTCCAGCAGGCGCTGGTCACGAAACGGTTTGTCGGTTGCGGCCATGCTTCCACCCGCGAAAACCCCCAGGAATCGCTACGC
>DASRSQ010000883.1:0-10027 GCA_035656475.1 Gemmataceae bacterium
ATGGAATGCCGACGTCGCAAAGCGCTGCCGCGTCGGTGCCATAGGGAACCGCGTGCACCGTGTGACTGCCGCGCTCCGCGTCGATGGCGGCCCCGAGCAGCTTCTGGATCCCTTCCGAGCCCTCCGGACTGAGTGCGGGCAAGCAGATCCAGGGCGGCGCTGTCTCGACCGGAAAGTCGAGCGCGCTTTTCAAGTGCGCCGCCAGATGGCCCGGCGCGTCGGCAGGATTTTCGCCGCGGATCACCCGACGATCAATCTCGATCTTGCAGCGATCAGGCACCGTGTTGACGCCGACGCCGCCGTGAATCACGCCAACGCTCAGCGTCGCCGGCCCCAGCAGCGGATCGATCTTCGTCGTCCGCAGCTCCTCGGCAAAGCGCTCGATCGCCACCAGGGCCTTGCCCATGCGATAGATCGCATTGACTCCTTGCTCCGGCGCGGAGCTGTGACACGACCGTCCCCCTGTGAACAGGTGCCAGCGCACGACGCCCTTGTGGGCATGCACGATATTCAGGTTCGTCGGCTCGGCGACCACGGCGAAGTCGGCCTTGACGCGCCGCGCCAGCTCCTTCGCCCCGAGCATCGTATTCTCTTCATCCACCGAGCACGCCATCACCACGTTGCAGCAGCCCTTCGGCTTCTCACGCACCAGCCGGGCGAAGCAGGCCAGCATCGCCGACATGCCTCCCTTGATATCGCACGATCCCCGACCGTAGAGCTTGTTCCCCTCGATCTTCGCTCCGAACGGCGGCACAATCATCCCGTCCACCGGCACCGTATCCTGATGCGCTTCCAGCATCAGCGTCCGCTTCGCCCCCGGCATGTCGAGCCGGGCGACGATGTTCTCACGCTCTGGCGCGACGTGCTGCCGTTCGAACGGCGTTCCCAGATCGCGAAAGAATTGCTCCAGATAGGCCGTCACGCGATGCTCGAGCGTGATGTCGGCGGGAATGTCGGCCCGCATTGGATTGACGCTTGGCAGCGCGACCAGATCGCGCAAAAGACGGGTGCTTTCGATCATTGCATGTCCCAGTGCTTGGCGGATAGGAACCCGAAGCGGTAGGAAGGAATCGAGGCAACGATCCCTCGCTTGCGCTTCGGGTTGGTATGGGATTAACGCGGCTTCGCGGCCAGTGGACGCTGCGGATTTGATAGGCGCCGCGAGCCATGACCGACATGCCGCCTGCTCATGCAGCCTGTATCATCTGGGTGTAAATGAACGTAACGAATCCGCGTGAAGTCGGGCAAATGGGCTTGCAGCCAGCATTCTCATCGAATACCCTGTTTGAATTGAGCCCCAGCTCCCCCATTTTGCCCGGAGTTCGCAGTATTATGGATCGCGCCGATGATGAGGCCCTTTTCGACGGGCCTTTCTCCATGCAGCGCCAGATGCGCGCTGACTCTCCGCCTCGCCTGCAAAAAAACGCACGACACGATGATGATGACGATGATGACGACGATGATGATCGCGACCGACGCTCGATCAAAAAGAAACGCCGGGGCTCGGGTGGCAACTCCTTCGTGGATTTCCTGCTTTTCAGGAAGATGGTCGGCCCGTGGGTGCTCCTGATTCTGTACTGGCTGGTAGTGGTTCTCTGCCTGCTCGGCGGCATCGCAATCATTATCTTTGCGCTAATCGCCGTGCGTCAGGTACCTGGTCTCCTCACAGCCGGCAGCATTCTCTATGGCCTGGCCATAATGATTCTGGGGCCGATCGTTTATCGAGTCGCCTTCGAGCTGGCGATCACCATCTTCCGAATTTACGAGACCCTGGTCGAGATCCGCGACAAATTGTGACACGCGTCACAGCGTCCAGCCCTTGCGATACTCGCGGCGCAGATAGCGCTCCGCATTGGCATTGCCGGTGACACGTCCGGTGCGGCCGTCGTAGGTCAGCTTGCCGCCCGCGCGATAAGCGACATTTCCTAGCAGCACCGTTTCGGCGAGAGCGCCGGAATAATCGAAGTTGCACGTCGTCGTCCCGCCGGCACGGATCGCTTGCAGCCATTCGCGATGATGCCCCGCCGACGCCGCGATCGTCTGACGCGGCCGTTCGAAATCGCGCGGCTGCATCAAGAAGCGGTGCTGCCCGTAATTGGCGATCAGGCTGCCGTGTTCTCCTTCGAAGATGACGCCGGACGGATAGCCAGCGTGCGTCACCTTTCCCTCGAGGTCCGGCCCTTCGACGCCGTGATACCAGGTCAGATGCACCGCAGGTTGCTTGCCACGCGCGGGATAGTCGTAATCCACCTGCATCTTGTCGGGCATCTGGTTGTCCCCTTTGTACGTGACCCGGCCCGACGCGCTGACGCTCGTGGGATGACGCAGATTGAGGGCCCAGTGCGGCAGGTCCATGTAGTGGCACGCCATGTCGGCGAGCACGCCGCCGCCGAAGTCCCACCACCAGCGCCAGTGAAAATGCACTGACGTGCTGTTTCCCGTCCTAAACGGCGGATAGCCTCGCTCGGGAGCGGGGCCGAGCCACAAATCGTAGTTGAGCCCCTTCGGCACCGCCTGGCGTTCCTTGACGAGAAAGCCCGGCTCGACGCGCGCGTTGCACCAAACCTTGACCCGGCGAATGGCGCCGAGCGATCCCGCCTGCACGATCTCCACCACCCGACGATAATTGTCCCCGGCGTGGATCTGCGTCCCCATTTGCGTGACAAGCTTTTCGCGCGCGGCCGCCTCCATCATCAGGCGCACCTCCTGCACCGAATGAGCGAGCGGCTTCTCGCAATAGACATGCTTGCGGGCGCGAAGCGCCGCCAGGGCGGCGAAGGCGTGATGATGATCGGGCGTCGCGATCACCACCGCCTGCACGTCCTTGTGCTCGATCAGACGGCGATAGTCTTCGAAAAAGCGAGCGTTGGGAAAGCGCTGCCGAATCGGCGCCGCCCGATTGGTGTCGACATCGCAGAGAGCAATGATGTCGGCCAGGCGCGTGTTGTTGACCTGATCGAGGTTAAAGGTCCCCTGCCCTGCCACGCCGATGATGCCGACGCGAATGCGTTCACCAGCCGCCGGCTGCGTTTCCGCCGCCACCAGCGGGTTGACAAAGAAGCCGGCGGCGCCGACGGCGGCCGACGCTTGCAGAAACCGGCGACGCGGAATGCGATGGCTCACGCGCGACTCCTGGATATTTTCGCGCATTATCCCACGATTACGCTTATTTGCAAGCAGGGATTATCTTTTGATGAGCCGTGCCTTGGCCCAGTTGACCTCGGCCTGCACGTCGCCGTAGGAACCGGTGTCGACTATGAGAGTCATGACGCGCACGCCCCGGACAGCCATCCGCACCTGCACGGGCGCGCTCTTGGCGGTCAATTCCTTGCCTTCGGCCAGTTCGACGCGTTTGCCGTCTAGCTCGATGGCGATGCGCGCCCGGCCGCGCGGGGCGTGCTCGGCGTCGATGCCGACGTCGCTGTCGAAACGTTGATACGCATTGTCGAGCCGGTAGGTGATCGAGCAACTTGCGTGCGTACCGAGGCCTTTCTCGAAGGTGCTGCCGCCAAGCTGCAGCGGATGCCCGGAAACGCTGCGATCGAGCGCCAGCGGCCACGCGGCGCCCAGATAAGGCCGATATTCATAGCGCGTCGGCTTCAGGTCGGCCAGGTCCACCGCCTGCCCTTGCCGTTCATCGAGGGCAAGCACCGCATCCTCGGGCATCTCGAGAGCAGCGTCGAACTGCGTCTTGCCGGTCCAGCGGCGCGTCTTCTCGTCGAGGCGCAGCTCTGCGAAGTTAATGCGTGCTCCCCCGGCCAGCACCGCGCGGAAGTACGCCTTGCGCGAGCGCAGCCGGGCCTGGTTGTCGGTGTTCCAGGCAATGCCGGCAATGCGCTCCACGGGCAATGAGGTCTTCTTGTCGCCGTGCGCGATGACACAACCCTTGGCCGAGAGGTCCGTCAGCGCGCCTTCGATGCGGTCGCCATTGGTCAGATAGACCACGTCGCGCGGCCGGGTCTGCTGCTGGATCTTGCCGAAGAAGATACCCGCATCATCGACGCCCGCGGGCGCAGACCAGAAGACGGCGACAACGTGCGGCGCGTACAGGCTGAGCGACTTGATCGCCCCCGGCAGCGACTTTGCCGGTATCAAACGAAGCCGATTTCCCTCGAGCGCGATAGGCGCCGTCGGCTCAAGCGGGATGCGATCGCCATTGGTCAGGAGCGCGAAATGCCGCTCGGGCAGCGCGGGCAACGCGCGATTGGCGCGGCGCAATTCGATGAGAGGCCCGATCGTTCGACGCGTGCCGCCGTCGTCAATGACGGCGTTGCGCGACACGTCAAGAGAGATGAGGTCGGCGCTTGCATGCGTGGCGCGTGCGGTCTCCAGCACGTAGGCGGGCACAGGAATCTGGGTTGCGCCCAGCGTCGCGCAAACGAGGCCGCCTGCACCACAGGTCGCTGCCAGGATCAGAAGTGACTGTGAAACACGCATACAGGAGGATTCACCACAGAATCCGCAGAGACAATTCTGCTCCAGGACTTAGCCACAGAGGACACAGAGTGAAATGAAAGATCAGGTCAGACGGATGTTTCTGTCGCCAATCAGGGTGTTCTCTATTCTCTCTCTGTGATCTCTGTGTCCTCTGTGGCTAAGTCCTGAGCGACTGTATATTTCCAGAAACTCGAATTGCTTCAGCGCTGCAAGATCGGGAGGTAATTGTTGGGCACCTGCAAGATGATGAGGGCCATGGCGGTGTTGTAGTGCGTGCACATGGTGCCCTGCTGCCAGAAGCCGTCGCCACGGCGGTCGCGCAGCAGCTCGTCCCGGATCGCCGGGTACCAGCGCCGCCAGTAGTCGCCGCCGGCCAGCCACATCGCCTGCACGGCGTAGTAATGGCCGTAGAAGTAGTGGAACTGCATCTCGGCGTTGAAGCCGAAGTTGCGCTGCCCGCCGGGAATGTTGCGCATCAGGTAATCGAGGCCCATGCGAACGAAGCGGCCTTCCTGCGGCGTTTCCAGGTAGATGCCCGCGCTGTTGAGCGCCACCACGCCCGCGGCGGTCCGTGCGAACCCCGGCCCGCCGCCAAAGCCTGCCTGGTAGCGGAAGCCGCCCGAGTTCATGTCCTGGCAGTTGCGCACGTACTGCGTGCAGCGATCAGCGGTGCTGCGCGGCACGGCGATGCCCGCGTTGCGCGCGGCCCGCAGCGCCATGATCTGGCAGATCGTCACCGACAAGTCCGCGTCGTTCGAGTTGGGCATGTAGCGCCAGCCCCCCTCGCGGTTCTGCGAACGGATGATCAAATTGATGGCCCGGCCCAGCGCCCCTCGCAGGTTGTCGCGCAGCGGCTGCTGATTGACCATGCCGTAAACTTCGGCAAGGAACAACGTCGCGAACCCGTGCCCGTACATGGGGCCCTGGAAGCCGAACTGCCGGCTATTCAGAAGGCCGGAATTGTCCTGGCAACGAACGATGTATTCGACCGCCCGGCGGACATTCTCGCCGTAACGGCCGCGATCGGGTTGGCTGCCGCCGGCCATCATCGCCAGGCCGCACAGGGCGGTGACGGCGACATTGCCGTTATACGCGCCGGTGCCGAACGAGCCGTTGGCCTGGCCGCCGAGATGTTGCTGGCGCGACAGCCAGACCAGGCTGCCATCAATAGCCTGGCGGGTGCGGTCATTGAGCATGCCCTCCGCCTGGTTGCCGTCCTGGGCAACTGCGGGCAGGAAGGTGCTGGAACCGGCCAGCGCGAGCATCGCGCCCGAGCGTTTCAAGAAGGTGCGTCGGTCCACGGTTGTCCCTCCACTTCATTCTTCGCTGCGGCTCGCAGCGAGGGAGCGATAGTAAGCCCGGAGCAATTCCTCGTAGCCACGCGGAAAGCGCTCGCGTCCGATGGCGTCGACCGCCTCGCGCGGAAGTTTGCGAAGCGGATGCCAGGGCCCATCCATCTCGGGTCGCATGGGCAACGCCTTGCCGTCAACGCCAGGACGCGATTGAGGCGTCGATTCTGTCCCTGGCGCCGACTTCGGCTGCGGCGTCGCCTTCGCTTGCTCCGGCGCCTTGGGCGCGGACGGATTCTGTTTCGGCGTCGCGCTGCTGTCAGTCGGGGGCGGCATGGGCGGCGCACCCGGAGGCGGCGGCGCGGGCGGATTGTTGTCGGGATTCTCTTCTTCGAGCAGTTTGTCGATGCCCTCGATGATGCGGCGATGGGCGGCACGCGTTGCCTGGCCGGAATCATCTTTCTGCAGACGAGCCCGCGCTTCCTCGAAATCGTCCCGCAACTGGCGGATGACATCAGGCTTCTTGGGCGTGGGTTGCCCCTGGCCGGCCTGTAGCAAGCCGATAGTCGTCAGCGCGATTGCAAGAACTGCCAGCATTCGGCCCATGGCAAAGTCCTCGGATTGCGGACGGGATGTGCAAGCGAGGCCGCCTGCACCACGGGTCAATCGCCGTCCTTACGGCGAGCGCTTTCGGCAATGGTGCGGTAGTAGGCACGCAGCAATTCTTCGTAGCGAGGGTTGAAGCGGTCGCGGGCGAAGGCGTCCATCTCCTTGCGTTTGGCCGGGGGCAGATGGCCCCACACGTCCATCTTCAGGTCGGCGATGGTTGGGTCCTTCTTGTCGTCGCTTCCCTTGCCGGCCGTGCCGGACGCGCCTTTGCCGCCCCCCTTGTCGTCCTTCTTGGCATCTCCCTTGCCGCCGCCGCCATCGTCCTTGTCCTTCTTGTCGTTGTCTTTCTTGGCGAGACGATCCTCCTTGTCCTTCTTGTCTTTCATGTCGGGATCGTCCCCTTTGCCTTTGTCCTTGTCTTTTTTGTCGTTGTTCTTGGCTTGGTCCTTCTGATCCTTCTTATCGCCTCCCTTGCCTTGATCCTTCTGATCATTGAGCATGGGATTCTGATCTTTCTTCTGACCAGCACCGCCGCCGTTGCCGCCGCCTTGCGCATTGCCGCCGCCAGCGTTACCGCCGCCGCCACCACCACCACCACCACCCCCGCCGGCGTTACCGCCGCCACCGCCACCACCGCCACCACCGCCGCCGCCACCACCGCCACCGCCACCACCTCCACCACCGCCCTTATCGTCGTTCTGCTGGTCGAGGAGTTTGTCGATGCCGTCGATAATGCCTTTTTGACGCTTGCGCGTGGCGTCGCCGGCGTCGTCCTTGTTCAGGTTTTCGCGGGCGCCTTCGAAGTCCTCCTTGATCTGCTCGATGATTTGCTTGGGATCCTCCATCGGCGCGGGCTTTTCCCCATCCTTCTTCTCGGGCGGATTGTCCTTGCCGTCGACCTTCTTCTCGTCCTTGCCGTCGACCTTTTTCTCGTCTTTGCCATCGATCTTCTTGTCGGGCGAGTCGTCCTTCTTGGCCTCAGGCGCGTCCTTGCCCGGAGCCGTCTTCTTCTTGGCCGGCTGCGCATCCTGGGCGACGGCGAACGCCACCAGGAGCGCGAAGAGGCCGACGCTGACGCCGAAATATCGGATCATGGCATATCTCCTTCTTTGGGCAAGGCAGGCGGCTGGGCGGTGAGCTGCTGGAACAGCTCCTGCAGGCGTTCCTGTTCGCGCTCCAGCTCGCGCAACTCGGCACGTTGCCGATCGTCGAGCTTGTTCGGATCGGGGTTGCGCTTGTCGAAGTCGGTAGTCCGCTCGTTCAGGTCGAGCTGCTCGGCCTTGAGGGCCTTGAGCTGGGCCGTCGGCGGAATCCCGTCCTGTTGGGGCACGCCTCCCTTGGGCTGCTTTTCCTCGTTGTCGGGCTGCTTCTCGTCGTTCTGGGCCACCTGGGGCTTTTTCTTCTTTTCAATCTCTTCTTTCAGAGAATCAAGCAAATTGGTCAGGCTGCGGGCCGCCTGCTTCTGGAATCGGACCGTGTCGGTCTGCCATTCGGTCTCGTCCTTGACTTCCATCTCATCCATCTTCTTCCCATCGACGACATAGCGGCGGTCCTTGCCTTCCTTGTGGCGATTCTCCATTACATTGCCCGCGTCGTCCATCGATTTCTTGGCCCGCTCGAGAATGCCCTTGAAGACCACGGCGCCGTCGAGCTTTTTCTTCAGGTCATCGGTCTCCTCGGTGATGCTCTTCTGGGCATCGAGGTTGCCTTCCATCGTGTCGAGCAAGGCATCGGTCCACGACTTGAGGCGCATCACTTTCGGATGCAGATCCTCGGTGCGCTTCAGGGACGCGTCCTGGCGCTCTTTGAGCCCCTTGAGCTGATCCGCCATGCGAATGAGCATTTCGCGCGCCAGCTCCTCCTCAGCCTCGCGCACCTTGTTCTTGGCCTCGCGCAGCTTTTCCTGCGCCTTTTGCTCGTCTTCCTGCCCATTCTGTCCCTGCTGGGCCTTTTGCTCGGCATTTTCGACGTTCTTGATTGCTTCCTTGAGGGCGTTGGCGGCTTGCTGTTCCTGGAGCTGGGCAAGCTGGCGACGCGTCTTTTCCATCTTCTCCTGCAGCTCGGCAAACTCCTGGGCCAGCTCCTGTTTCTTCTTGAGCCGTTCCTCCATGTTCTGGATCTTGTCGATGTCCTTTTCCTTCTCCTGCAACTTCTTGAGCTCGCGAGCGTGCTGATCGATCTTCTTCTCGGCTTGCTTGCGGTTCTGGATTTCTTGCCGGGCCATGTCCGGGTTCTTGCCTTCGAGGGCGTCGAGCGCCTTCTCCAGGTCCTTGGCAATGTCCTGTTGCTGCTTGAGCGCGTTTTCGGGAGTCTCGCTCTTGTTCTTCAGATCGTCGGCCACCTTCTTCATCTGGGCATTGATCGGCAGCTTGTTTTCTTCCTGCATCGGACGAGGCTTGGCGTTCTTGGGCTGCTCGATTTGCTTGAGCGCATCGTCGATCTTCTTGGCTTCCTCCTTGTGGCCGAGCTTTTCCTGGTTCTTCTGCTCGGCCTTCATTTCCTTGACGAGCTTCTCGAGCCGATTGGCCAGCTCCTTTTGTTCCTCGGCCTTCTGCTGGACCTTTTGCTTGTATTCCTTCTCGACCGACTCCTTGACCGTTTCGGGAGCGTCCGCGCTGTCCTTTTGCTTGTCCGCGTTGAGCTTGGCCAAATCGTCGCGCAGTTGCTGTTCCTTGGCGATGATGTCGCGAATCTCGACGCGCTGTTCGCGGGCCTTGGCGGTCGGGTCCATCTTGCCGACCAGCTCGTCCAGCGTCTTGGCAACATTTCCCTGCAGCTTGGCGGCCTCGTCGAGCTTCTTCTGGATTTGCGGATTGTTCTTCTCGTTGTGGTTCAGCTCGCTGCGAATCTGTTGCAGCTTCGGCTCCAGCTGCTGCAGCTCCTCCTGCGCGATATTGTCGAGAGCGCCTTTCAACTCGCCGGCATCCCGGAAAGCCTGGGTGTTCTCGAGCTTGTTGGCCTTGAGCGTTTGCCTAAGCTTGGCCAGGTCGCCACGGAGGCCGTCGGTAGAATCCTTGCCGATGATGTCACGCACGTCCTTCTGCGGCTGGTCGGCGTTGTCGTTGAACTTGTCCTTGACCGTTTGGTCGATCTTCTTCTCCTTGCGCGTCTGCTGGACGGCGTCGATCGCCTTCTTCTCGAGCTTGGCAGCACGCTGCAGATCCTGCTGAATCTGGCCCAGCTTGCGATCGATGTCGGCCAGGAGCTGATTCTTGCTGATGATGCGCAGCTCGATCTGATGGCTGCGGCCGGCTTCCCCTTCTCGCTTCGGCGTGATGTTGCAGAAATCGAGCGCTCCCACTTCGAGCACGACGACTTCACCCGGCTTGAACTTGTTCTTGAGCGACCACAGCATGTCGAAGGCGAGCTTCGGCCGGCGCAGGCGAAGATCAGGCGGAGCGCTGCTGAGCCCCGTGGCCTGAGCAATCTGCCAGGGGATGAGCTTGCCGTTCGTGGCCGCGTCAAAGAGGGTGACGGCCATGGCATTGTCGTCGAGATCCTTGCCATCCTGGGCCTTGCGGCGGTATTCGACAAACACCGAACGCACCGCGAATTTCTCATCGCTGACCAGGAATTTGAACGGTACCTCGGCGTCGGGCGTGAACTCGGCCGTCGCGCCCGGCTTGAGCAGGCGGACCACCGGCAACGGATCCTTCACCACGCGAATGTCGGCGATCTCCTCCGATTCCAGG
>DASRSQ010000884.1:0-6801 GCA_035656475.1 Gemmataceae bacterium
AACGGCCTGAAAGAAGCGGCCACCGACACGTTCGGCAACGCCGTGACGTATTCCTATGACGCTCAGGGCAACATGACGCAATCGACCGATCAGGCCGGCAATGTGACCATCGTCACCTACGATCCGATCCTCAACGACGTCACGAGCATCACCACCCCGAGCGGCGCGGTGACGCACTACGCCTACGATGTGCACGGCAATCTCACCCAACTCACCGATGCCCTCGGCGATATCACCACCATGTCCTACGACATCCGCGGCTTGCTGCTCTCGCAAACCAGCCCGCGCGGCAACCTGTCGCCGACTCCCGCTGCGTATACCACCACCTTCACCTACAACGATGCGGGCCAGGTGCTGACGCACTCCACCGGATTGCCGTCCACGGAATCGTTCAGCTATAACACGCGCGGCGATCTGATCCAGGCAACCGACGCCGACGGCAACACCACCCACTATGCGTACGATCTGCTCGATCGTCTCCTGCAAACCACCGACGCCGACGGCAACCAGACGAGCTACCGCTACGACGCCGTCGGCAATCGCATCGCCATCACCGACTCTCTCGGGCGAACCACACGTTCGACTTACGATCTGCTTCGCCACCTGCTGACGATCACCTTTGCCGACGGCACGATTCAGACGCAGGCCTACGATGCGGACGGCGATGCCACGACCGCAACCGACGCCCTGGGCCGCGCCGTTACGACCGTGTTCGACACCCAGAACCGGCCGATCATCACCATGACGGCCGACGGCGCCTCGGCCGAGACACACTATGACGGCGCCGGGCGCATCGTGGCCACCGTCGATCAACTTGGCAACGTCACGCGTTATGCATTCGATGCCCTCGGTCGCTTGCGGGAGACGCTCGATCCGCTCGGTGGCGTAACCGTGCGCAGCTATGATGCCGGCAACAATGTGACCTTCGTTACCGACATGCTTGGCCGCACGACCCAGTATCAGGTCGACCTGCTCAACCGCCAGACGGCGGTTATCGATCCGCTTCATAACACGACGAGCACCAATTACGACGCCGACGGCAACGTGACAAGCGTTACCGATCCACTCGGCCACATGACTCAGTACGGCTACGATGTCCGCGATCGCTTGACGACAGTTACCGACGCGCTGAGCGGCATCACGACCAAGACCTACGACGCCGTCGGCAATCTGCGGTCCATCACCGACCCCGCCGGGACCACAACAACATTCGAGTATGACAATCTCAATCGCCTTGAGTCCGATACCATTGAAGGACTCGGTGCCTCGGCGACCGAAACATTCACGTACGACGCAGCAGGCCGATTGATTGCGACCACCGATCGCGATGGGCGAACGCGTCAATTCACCTACGACGCCCGCGACCGGCGCACGGCCGAGATCTGGCTGAACGGGTCCGGCACGCCGGTGGAGACCATGCAGTTTTCCTTCGACGCCGCGGGGGAACTGGCCGCCGCCGGCGATGCCGACTCGGCCTATTTCTACACCTACGACGTGCTCGGCCGAACCGCATCGGTCGATAACAGCGGCACGTCCGGCGTTCCCGATGTCGTGCTGTCTTACAGCTATGACGCCGCCGGCAATCTCTTGTCCGTGGTGGATCAGATCAACAACGCCCTGACGGGGACCGAGTCGTTCACGCATGACGCGCTCGGCTACGTCACCCGCATCACCGACAGTGGCAATGGGCTCGCCAGCGCCCGCGTCGATCTCAGTCACGACGCATCCGGCGCATTCACGCAGGTGGACCGCTACGCTGACCTGGCCGGCACGCAGTTCGTGGTTGGCAGCACCTATGCGTACGACGCTGCCGGCCGACTGACGGACTTGGTGCACGCCACGAACTCCATCACCATTGCCGCGTACCAATGGACCT
The DNA here is from genome assembly GCA_035656475.1 of Gemmataceae bacterium. GTDB lineage: Bacteria > Planctomycetota > Planctomycetia > Gemmatales > Gemmataceae > SIAQ01. Next base: position 1,877 of record DASRSQ010000884.1, read on the forward strand.
TCGACGCCGCCAACCGCATTACTCAGGAGACCAGCCCCGACGGCACAACCACCTACGGCTACGACGCACTCAACCAGGTCACCAGCGTCACCTCGAGCTTGCCCGCCGAAAACTACTCGTACAATGCCAGCGGCAATCGCACCAATGCCGGCTATGCAACCGGGGCCGACAATCGTCTCGCCTCCGACGGTGTTTACAATTACACCTACGATCCTGACGGCAACCTCACGCAGCGCACCGAGATCGCAACCGGCGATGTCACGCTCTATACGTGGGATTACCGCAATCGCTTGACGGAGGTGATCTCGAAGGATTCGCTCGGCAACGTCACGCAGCAGGTCGTTTACACCTATGACGTGTTCGATCGCCGCATTGCCAAGGCGATCACGATTGGCGGCGTGACCGGCGTCGAACGTTTCGTTTACAGCGGCGACAACGCGGTGCTTCAATTCAATGGCGCCGGCAGTCTCACCGATCACTATCTGTTTGGCCCCGCGCTGAACCAGGTTCTCGCGGACGAGCGATCGGCCAGCCAGGTTTTCTGGCCGTTGACCGATAGCCGCGGTTCGGTGCGCGACATCGCCGACTCGAGCGGCGCTGTCGTGGACCACATCAGCTACAACAGCTTTGGTCAAATTGTCGCCGAGACCAATCCGACGATTGGCTTCCTGTACGGTTATGCCGGCAATGCGTACGATCCGGAGACCGGCATGCAGTACGATCGCGCCCGCTATTATGATCCCGGCATCGGCCGGTTCATCAGCCAAGACCCGATTGCGTTCAGTGGCGGCGACACCAACCTGTACCGTTACGTTGGCAACAACCCGGTCAACGCGATCGACCCGACTGGCCTGACCACGTGGGGCGGCTTCACGACGACCCTGGGCGTCACCGAGCCTGCAGGTGAGACATCAACCTTGGAGGATTTCCTCAGTTCCCAGTTCGACCTGGGTACGATGCAGGGGGACTTCATCGAGGCGGACATCATCTCTGCGTTCTTTAAGAAGGGGGTTCGCACCGTCTTCCATCCCATCCAATACGTGGAAGAATCGCTGTCATCCATCATCAGCCTGATCACGGACCCCAAAGGGACCTGGGATGCCCTGGTGCACGCCTGGCAGCGCGACCCGGGCAAGCTCATCGGCGAAACACTCTTCGACGTGGTGTTGCATGAGGGGATTAGCGCCGCAGGAGCAACTGTTTTCGGTCCGAGCGCAGAAATCTCTGCCGCCAGGAACACCGCGAATGCCGGCAGCGTCGGCGTCGCACCGACCGGCCAAACCGTGGCGAGCACCATCACCGCCGCAAGCGAGACGCCGGCGGCGGCAGGCGCGGGCCTGCGTCCGCCTGACGTTTACTACGATTTCCCAGTGTTTTATCGGGGCGAGACAGCACCAGCGATTCCGACCTGGGTTTTCGTGAAAAATCCGTATAAGGCCGTGTTCGAAGGCAGTCGAACCTTCTACTGGCTGGATGCGGCAGACGTATACATTCGGCGAACCCCGCTTCTGGATGCGGAACTGAAATGGGTGCTAACCGGCCAAGGGCGATCCTGATTCCTTGTGCCAGACCGAATTCCGGCCGCAGTAGGCCGAATTAATGGTGCAAGCAACCGCGCGTTCGAGGTGCTTATGCGCATCGTCGAGACATCGAAGTCAAGCCGACTCAAGATTGCGGCCGCCAAGGCGCTGACCAGGCCGACCACAAGAACATCGGCCGCGCTCGGAACAAGGTTATCCAAGACCAGCCACCGGCACTTCCAAAGCGCCTGACATCAACTACGCCAACCTCACCGTCGAAGAACTTCTGGCGATGCGCGACAAGGCCGGCATGGTGCAGATGGACGGACTCCGGCACCGACCAATGAGCTGCATCCATCTTCCATAGGTGCTTGCAGTGCCGCGGCTCTCAGCAACGTGTCGCGAAGCGGGGCGAACAGGCTTGCTTCGGTGCGGCTGAAGTGATCGGAGAAGATCAGGTCCAGCGCCGCCCGCGTTTCCGGCTCGTGGTCATAGTGCCAATTCGGGTCGTACCAACCGCGGCTATTGGCTACCTGATCCGCGGTCAGGCCAAACAGGAAGAAGTTCTCTTCGCCGGCTTCCTCGGCCATCTCGATGGTCGCCCCCCCCGCCGCATGTCCTGGCACCGCCGCAGCTGCGAGTTGTAAGCCATTCGACCGATGCTGGCGACGTGGTTTCGGGGAGGCAGACGTGGGCGGTTCTTGCCTTATGTGTGCGGTTCGCGACAGATAAAAAGCCTCGGTCCCGTAGTGTCACGCGATCGGGAGACCCTGTCGCAAAATCCGATGGTGTTGCGATCTCGCAAGGGCTGCAATCTCGCGACAAAAGTCTTAACTTCCCGAGAAGCGTTGCATTGCGAGGTGAGCACTCAGACTGCTGGCATCAGTCTTGCTATTTTCGTTTTCGTCGCGTCGCTTATTTGAGGATTAGCTGGAGGAGTGGAGAGTTGTCATGCCATGTTTTCTCATTATTGGCGGACTCAATGGTCATTCCGAAGCACTTCGCAGTTTGCCGGGCATAGTGCGTGATTTGACTCCAGACGGGCTCCTTTTCGCGGGAGGTATTTTCCCTGAAGACGCGACGGAGGTCGTGAGATTCGTTTGCGAATGCGAATACTACACGGAGCAAGGGGCGGTCTTCATGGACCGTTTCTTTGCAACACTTGGCTCGCTAGGGATTTTTAGCGCCGTCATTCCCGGTGTGTTCGATGCGCCGCTTGACGAATTCCTGACGCGCGGAATGGCTGCTGAGCGCCGCCACCCCGAGCTTCACATCGTTCACGTCACGCCGGCACAGAAAGGCGACGTTGCAATTTTCGGTCTGGGTGGCTGCATTTCCGACCAAACTTCGACTAATACGGGATATTACTCGCGTTCTCTCGCGCAATACTACCTGCGCCCCTTGCTGACGTGCAAGTTGCCGCGAAAAATCTTGCTCGTATCGGATCCGCCGGAAAGCTGGCAAGGCGAACTTGGCGACCAGCGCTTGGCGGATGCCTTGATTGCCGCCTACCATCCTGAAGTGTGCGTGGCGGGCAGACGCAGCGTCAAAAATCCCATCGAGCGCATCGGAGAAACACTCCTCGTCCATCCCGGCGATTTCTCCGCTGGTTCCGCTGCCTGGCTCGACCTGGACCTGCCCATGGACGATCGAGCCAAACTTCTTCATTTTTGAGGGACACAAATCCGTCACAAGCCGTCGCCCCTCCCTAAAGGAGATTGCTATGAGCGCACAAGTGGACCAGTTCTGTGACAAGTTGCGAGATCGACTCAACGCTGTGGAAGGACGGTTGTTGGCCTTCGAGAAGCATATGCAGGTCGTCCCTGAGCAGGCCGAGAAATCTCTGCGGGACAATCTCGATGAAGCCCGAACCAGAATTGAGGCTCACAAGGAACACATCGAGCAGACGCGGGCCCAGTTCAAGGCTCGCATCCACCAGATGATGACCGAAACCGGCAAGGCCGTCAGCGAGTGGAAGGCCAAGGGGGAAACACGCCGTCTCAATGCCCGCGCGGATTGGGCCGAGGCTCACGCCGTGGATGCGATTGCTCTGGCGCTGGCCAGCATCGACGAGGCGGAGGAAGCCATCCTCCAGGCTGTGGTCGCCCGGATCGACGCCGACGCGGGGCAAAAGACCGAGGCCAAAGGACCATGTCCGTCTCCTGTCGGCGAGGTCGGCCACACCCGGAGGGTTTGACGATGGACTGGACCGCAAGGGAAGGGGCTCCCTTTCCACCAGGCGCTACCTGGATTGAGGACGGCCAAGCCTGGAATTTCACGCTTTATTCCGGGCATGCGGAGAGCGTTACGCTCCTCTTTTACACCGAGGCAGATCTGGTCCAGCCGATTTTTACCTACCGCTTCGATTACCTGCGCAACAAATCGGGCCGGATCTGGCATTGCCGGATCCCCCGCGCTGACCTGCGCGGCGCGCGCTATTACGCGTACTCGGTATCAGGACCCGGGCCCTTTGGCCGATTGCGCTGGCATTGCTTTGACTCAGATAAAGTTTTGCTGGATCCCTTTGCGAGGTCGGTCTACTTCCCCCCGACCTTTGACCGGACCACCGCGTCGCGGCCCGGCTCTAACGCCGGCAAGGCGCCGCTCGGCATCCTCATGGGGATCGGCCCAAGCTTTGACTGGGAGCACGACCCGAGGCCGAGGCATCAATCCGATGCCGTCATCTACGAGTTGCACGTCCGCGGGTTCACAAACAACCCGAACTCGGGCGTAAGCGCTGAAAAGCGAGGCTCGTATGCCGGGCTCGTGGAAAAAATTCCCTACCTCAAAAACCTTGGCGTGACGGCCGTGGAACTCATGCCTGTGTTCCAGTTCGATCCCCAGGAAGGGAACTATTGGGGGTACATGCCGCTCAACTTCTTCGCCCCACACCAAGGCTATTACAGCCGGCCCGAAGAGAGAGAGGAGCACACCGAGTTTCGCGCCATGGTAAAGGCCATGCATGCCGCGGACATCGAAGTTCTGCTCGACGTGGTCTACAACCATACCGCGGAGGGGGGGGAAAGCGGCCCCATCTACAGCTACAAGGGCATCGACAACAGCACCTACTATCTACTGTCCGGCAAGGCCGGAAATATGTACGAGGATTATTCCGGGACCGGCAACACGCTGCACTGCTCCAACCGCTACGTCCGCCGGTTGATCATGGACAGCCTGCGCTATTGGGTCAAGGAGATGCATATCGATGGCTTCCGATTCGACCTCGCCTCGATCTTCACTCGCAACGACGACGGTTCATTCAACCTGGAAGATCCCCCGATCTTCGCCGACCTCCTTTCCGACCCCGACTTTGCGGACGTCCGCTTGATCGCCGAGCCCTGGGACGCGGCCGGGGCCTACCAGCTAGGCCGAAACGCCGTGCAGTGGTGCCAGTGGAACGGCAAG
>DASRSQ010000885.1:0-2477 GCA_035656475.1 Gemmataceae bacterium
TCCTTTTTGAAATCCTCGACGCCGGCGAACTCGGGCGTGCCGATCAGTTTGCCGGCAAGATCGTAGGTCCAGCCATGATATCGGCAGCGCAGCTTGGTTGCATGGCCGCATGGCTCGTTGATGACCTGGGCGGCCCGATGCCGGCACGCGTTGTGGAACGCGCGTAGCGTGCCCTTCTCGTCGCGCGCGACCAGGATCGGCTCGCCTGCCAGTTCGAAAGTCAGAAACGAACCGGGATCCTGCACCTGCTCGGCGCGGCCAACGCATTGCCAGCTGCCGCCGAACACCTTGCGACATTCGAGCGCGTACATCTCCGCGTCGAAATACCACGCGCTCGGAATGGTGCGCGCTTTCGAGAGAGGGAGCGTACCATCAAAGGCCTGGAGGAGTTCAGTCAGGCGAGCGGACATCGGAAAATCCATTAGCCACAGAGGGCACAGAGAACACAGAGGGTCGCAAGTGGCGAGGTAGGGAGCGAAAAGAAAGTCATTGATCGAAATCTAACTAAATCACACGGAGGCACATGGGCGTAATCTGCCGAGCGAAGCATAAATCAAGTCTTCGTCACTCTCGGTGTTCTCTGTGTCCTCTGTGGCTAAGCATTTATTCCGGGCGAAGCGAATCGCGCGGCGAGAAGAACTTGACGAGGCGGACTTCGTTCCCTTTTTCATTGTACGACATCTGATCGACGAGGCCGCGCGACATCATGATGCCGAACCCGCCTTCGCGGATGCCGAGCGCTTCGCGCACCATCATGTGGCCTACCGGGTCATCCTGGGTGGCGGCGTGCGGCAGGTTCTCGGGGTTGAAGCCGGGGCCGGTGTCCTTGATGTCAATCGTGATCTTTTCTGGGTCGATGCGGTAGTCGACGGTGACGATGCGCCCGGATTCCTTCTTGTGGCCCCATTCGATGGCGTTGGTGCCAAGCTCGCGGACCGCAGTAGTGAGTTGTTTCACTTGCTGCTGGGACAGGCCGCTGAAAAGGAACAGCGAGCCGAGCAGGTGGTTGAGCTCTTCCAGGTAATGCGTGTCGCTTTGCAGGTTGAAACGGATCTCGCCCTTGGTGCCGTTGCGTTTGAGATCGTCGAGCCAGTCGAATGCCTTGCGGATGGCTTGATTGAGTGCGTCGGCAGTGAAGGGTTTTGTGAGGTACGTGTTGGCGCCGACTTGCAGGCCGTGGACCTTGTCTTCCTGATCCGCGAGAGCGGTGGTCATGATGACGGGGATCAGATTGGTTTCGCGATCAAGCTTGAGCGTCTCGCAGATGGCGTACCCGTCGATGTCGGGGAGCATGAGGTCGAGAAGAATGACATCGGGTTGGTTTTTGCGGACCCACTCGACGACGTTCTTGCCTTCGAGCAAGTGCGTCGGAGTGAAACCCCAGTGACGCAAATGCTCGCTCAGGATATGGCCGAGCTCCTGTTCATCTTCGACGATCAAGGCCTTGCGGCTCATGGTGCCCCTCGCATCGTCTTTTAGCTTACCGGCTAACTGAAGGTTATTCTTTCACCTGGATGCATGACGGTCAAGCAATTTCGCCATGACCTGTTAGCCGGACGCGCAAGCGACCGATAGGCTCGATGGCAAGCGGCGGCAGAAATTGCATGCCGCGATAGTGATATTATGTCCGTCCGTCGTTTACGCGTCCGGCTAACAGGCCGCGGCAGCGGGAGAAATCGCTACTTGATGTCGTGAGCCGCCTTGTAAAGGTTCAGCGTCAAATGCGCCTGGCCCTGGTGATGCGCCTCGTGCCAGGCGAGCACCTTCGCCCACTCGGCGTAGGTCCACGGGGCCTGTTCGTTCGGCTTCGTATGCAGCGCCTTGTCGTCCAGCTTCTTGAGATATGCGATCAGGTCCTTGCGACGTGCGTCGAGATAGGCCTTGATCACGTCGATGCTCGGGATGTCGTCGTCCGGCGTGCTGCCGCCGGCGAAGCGGCGCACCAGTTCGGGATCCGCGGGCTGTCCGGGCATCGCGGCCATGCGCATGTGGACGTGGCGATCATCGGTGGCGCCGATGTGCATGAGCTGCCAGGCGAGATGGGCGCGACCCGGGCCGGGGCGCCAGGCGAGCGCCTTGTGCACATCGCCGACCTTCGCCAGGCCATCGATAAAGGCAAGCGTTTTGCTGCGATTGAAGTCGAGCATTTCGATCAGATCAGATACGGTCATTTTGCTGAACCTCCAGATGCTGTCTCTCGTTACATCCCAAACAACGCTCGCGCATTGCGCGTCGTGTGTTCCGCGATCGTCTCCAACGGCACGCCGAGCGTCTGGGCCAACACGGCTGCGGTATGCACGACGTGCGCCGGCTCGTTGCGCTGGCCGCGATGCGGCACCGGCGCCAGATACGGGCAGTCCGTCTCCACCAGCAATCGCTCGAGCGGCAACCTGGCCGCGACGTCGCGCAGGGCCTGAGCATTTTTATACGTCAACATGCCCGCGAACGAGATGAAAAGGCCCATCTCGACGCATGCC
>DASRSQ010000886.1:0-6402 GCA_035656475.1 Gemmataceae bacterium
GAAAGGTCGTCGAGGGCTTCAAGAAAACGACGCGAATCCTCTTCGACAATGTCCTGCCGCGTTTCAACTACCGAGCCATCCCGACCCCAACATGAAATCGGGAAGTTATTTGTCCTAACGTTCCTTACCTGCGGGAACTCCGCCAGCGACATTCCCTCCGTCGAGTAGCCGCTCGAGAACAGCACCTTCATCTTAGGAAAGCGGCGCGACAAGATGCGCAACGCCTCGCGCCCGGACAGACCCGGCATCACGGCGTCGAGAATCACCAGCGCGATCCGTTCATGGTTCGCCTCATAAATCTCGATCGCTTTGCGCCCGTCCTCCGCGAGCAGAACCTCGAAACCCGCCTGGGTAAGAATCGTCTTGCCAAGCTGCTGGATCATGCGCTCATCGTCGACCAAAAGGATGGTTCCTTGATTGGCGGCAACGCTCGCGTTGTCCTGCATTCCAACGATCTGCTTCGGCTCCCGGCAGCGCGGCAGGAAGAACTCGAAACACGTCCCCTTGCCGACTTCGCTTTCGCAAGCGACCCAGCCATGATGTTGCTTGATGATGCTGAAGACAATCGCCAGGCCCAGGCCGGAACCCTTGCCGTTCTCCTTCGTGGTGAAGAACGGTTCAAAGATGCGCTGACGCAGCTCGGCGGGAATGCCAGGGCCGGAATCCTGCACGCGGACCCGGACGAACTCGCCGGGCCGGGCCTCGACGTGCGTGGCGAGATATTCGTCGCCAGGAACGAAATGGCTGGTCTGGAACGAAATCGTGCCGCCGTCCGGCATGGCATCACGGGCATTAATGGTCAGATTCGTCAGTACCTGGTTAAGCTGGGTGGCGTCGGCTTCCACCTGCCAAAGATCTGGTTGGGCCTTGAACTTGACCTCGATATTGCGGGGCAGTGTCGACCGCGTGAGCCGAACAACCTCCTCGATGGCATGGTTGAGATTGCACGGCGCGGTGGCAAGGGCGGCCCGACGGGAAAAGCCGAGCAGCGTCTGCGTGAGCTGGGCGGCGCGCAGGCCGGCTTCTTCGACATTCTTCACCAGTTCGAGCGTGGTGCGCAGGTCGTGCTCGCCGCTGAGGATGAACGACAGATTGCCGAGCATGATGGTGAGCAGGTTGTTGAAGTCGTGGGCAATGCCGCCGGCGAGCTGGCCGACGGCGTCCATCTTCTGCACATGCCGAAGCTGCGTCTCGAGGGCGCGTTGATTGGTCACGTCCCAGCAGATGCCGAGCACGCCCACGATCGAGCCATCGGTGGCGCGGACCGGCGTGCGATGGACGCGGATGTTGCGCGGCTTGCCCCCCGATTGCATGACCTCCTCGGACTCGATGGGCCTGCCATCTTCAAGTACCATGCGCTCGATCATCTTGCTTTTCTCGGCCACGGCGCTGGCTGGAAAAGCCTCGCCGATCGTCTTGCCGCGCAACTGATCTTCGCTTTTTCCCACGCCGGCGCAGAAGACCGGGTTGACGGTGACGTAGCGCAGGTCGCGGTCCTTGAGAAAGATGGACTGGTCGAGATTGTCAATGAGCGTGCGATAGGTGGCTTCGCTGGCGCGCAGGGCTTCTTCCGTGCGTTTGCGATCGGTGATGTCGATCAAGGTTGCTTCGAGGATCTCCTGGCCATTCTCGTTGATCAGGCCGACATTTTCGAGTATCCAGACCGGCGCGCCGTCGGCGCGGCGCATGCGCAGCTCGTAATTGGTGAGGAATTGGTTCTCGCGCAGCCTAGCGATGAACTCATCGCGAGCGCCCGGATCGTAATAGAGCTCGCGTGTGGAACGCGTGAGCATGTCCTCGCGCGATTCGTAGCCGAACAGGCGGGAAAAGGAATCGTTGCAGTCGAGGATTCGGCCGTCGAGAGTGGCGCGGACACTGCCGGCAAGATTGCGATGCCAGAGTTGACGGTAACGTTCCTCGGAGCGGCGCAGGGCGTTCTCGACGGTGGCGGTATCGGTGAGATCGATCGCGATGGTGCCGATCAGGATCTGGCCGTTGGGGTCGTGCATGGGAAAGCGTGCGACCCACCACTCGCGCAGCACGCCGTCCGCGGTGGGGGCGAACTCGCGCACCTCGAGCGGGCGGCGGCTGGCGAGGACCTGGAGTTCGTCCTCGCGGAGCTTCTTGGCAATTTCGGGGGGGAAGAGATCGAAGGCGGTTTTGCCGAGCAAATGCTCGATAGGCTGACCGCACTTGAGGGCGGCCGTCGCATTGGCATAGACCAGTCGGCCATCGTGATCGGTGATGAATCCGACCAGGGGGCAGTTGTCCATGAAGGTCTGGAAGCCGCGCCGGTTCTCGCGCGGATCCTGCGAGTAGTCGCCGGCGCGGAGCGTCAACAACGCCACGGAGCACTCAGGGCCATAGAGCCGGCAGCAGGTCCAGCGCACAGGCATCGGGCCAATCGGGCCGAGCAGATAGGCGACGCCGTGCGTTTTCAGCTCACCCAGAGGCGGCGGTTCCGGCGGCGCGCTTCCTTCGCCAAACAGCGACGCGACCGGACCGGCCAAGGCGCGGCCGGTCATCCGTAGCGCGGCGGGATTGGCATCGAGCACCTGTCCGGTCTCGATGTCAAAGATTACCAATCCATCTTCAGACTTGGTAAAAAGCGCGTCTGCCAATTGGCTCGACGTGGCGGGCGGACCATTGATCACGGGCTACTCACGAATTCCTGGGCGGTCGACCTGTATGAAATGTAATGGGGTAAGTTCTTAGCCTAATCGACAAAAACAGATTGGACAAGCCGACCAAACTAAAAAAACGTTCAGCATCTCGATCTGCTGGACAAGCGAATCCTCGACGCGAGCAGATCGATGAGAGCGACTTGCGCGATCGCAGCGAATAGTCCACGCAGGCAAGGTCGGCACCTTGTGAGGTTTTTCGGAAGGCTCGAAATAGCCTTGACGCTATGGCTTCATCGGAGTTTGATGTACAATAAGAACGGTTAGCACGAGGAGAGTTAAATCGAGATGCCGTTGCAGAATGCGATTGCTGACGCGGTATTGATCTACGGATGGTCATGACCACCACGATGTGATCGAGGCTGTTTGCTGCCCCGAGTCCTCCATACCCCACCGGCCCAGCGTGCTTCCAAGTTGAGCTTGCTGGCGAATCGTTCTTTCGGCATCTTCCTTTCTCTTCGCGAAACATTCGCGTACACGGCGCGGGTTGCGCCGCGTTTTCGCCAGTCGCCTTAGTACATCCTCACAGGTTGGGGATGGAATAATAGGAAACGGAAAATGCCAACATCGACCGAGCCCCCTCTTCGCCAGCCTTCTCTCAAACCAACCGCAAAAACAAGTGATGTCGTTGTCTACTTCGCAGGGGACTCCGGCGATGGCATTCAGGCCATCGGCGGCCAGTTCGGCCACACCTGCGTCCGCATGGGGAACGACATCGTCACCTTCCCCGACTTCCCCGCCGAAATCCGCGCCCCCGCGGGCACCCGCGCCGGTGTCTCCGGCTACCAGCTTCGCTTCGGCAGTCAGGAAGTCCTCACCGCTGGCGATGCCTACGACGCGCTGATCGCGCTCAACCCGGCTGCACTCCAGGCGAGGTTGCGTGGCCTGAAGCCCAACGGTCTCGTCATCATCAACACCGACAAGTTCGGCCAGCTCGATCTCAACAAGGCCGGCTGCAAAACCAATCCGCTGGAAGATGGCTCGCTCGACAAGTATCAGGTGTTCAAGGTCGAGCTGACGCGTCTGACGCGTGCAGCCGTGTTCGAAACACCGCTGCCCGCGACGCTGTCGTCCCGTGAAGCGGATCGTTGCCAAAACTTCTTCGCGCTCGGCATGGTCTGCTGGCTTTACGGCCGCTCGCTGGAACCGACCGCACAATACATCGACTCGAAGTTCGGCAAGCGACCGGAAGTCGCCGAAGGCAACAAGCGAGCGCTGCGTGCAGGCTGGATCTATTGCGAGAACACCGACCAGTTCGCCAGCTCGTTCGAAATCTCGCCGGCCAAGCTGCCGCCGGGGCTCTATCGCCACATCACGGGCAACCAGGCGACCGCGCTCGGCATCGTTGCCGCGGGTCAGAAATCCGGGCTGCCTGTGTTCCTCGGCAGCTATCCGATCACGCCGGCCAGCGACATCCTGCACATGCTGTCGCGCTACAAGCACATGAACGTGACGACGGTACAGGCCGAAGACGAGATCGCCGCCATCTGCATGACGATCGGCGCCGCCTTCGCCGGCTCGCTCGCTTACACCTCGACCAGCGGTCCTGGCGTCGATCTGAAGCAGGAGGCGATGAGCCTGGCTGTCTCGACCGAAATGCCGCTGGTGCTCGTCGACGTGCAACGCGGCGGTCCGAGCACCGGATTGCCGACCAAGACCGAACAGGCCGATCTCCTGGCCGCGATGTACGGCCGGCACGGCGAATGCCCGCTGCCGATCATCGCCGCCAACAGCCCGTCCGATTGCTTCTTTGGCGTCTACGAAGCGAGCCGCATCGCCGTCAAGTATCGCACGCCGGTCATCTTCCTGACCGACGGCTATCTCGCTAACGGCGCCGAACCGTGGATGATCCCGAGCGCCAAGGACCTGCCGCCGATCGTGCATCATCAGATCACGGAACTCAACGGCACCAAGGCGTACTCGCGCGATCCGGTAACGTTGGCCCGCGCCTGGATCCGCATCGGCACGCCCGGCCTCGAACATCGCGTCGGCGGCCTCGAGAAGGACGCCAAATCAGGCAACATCAGCTACGAACCGGAGAATCACGAGGCGATGTCGCATCTGCGTGCGAAGAAGATCGAAGGTATCACCCGCGAAATTCCGCCCACAACCGTCGAGGGGCCGCAATCGGGTGACCTGTTGCTCGTCGGCTGGGGCAGCACCTACGGAGCGATCAAGAGTGCGGCCGAACGCCAGCGTGCTCAAGGTCGCTCGGTTTCGCAGATTCACCTCCGTTACCTCAATCCCCTCCCGTCCGATCTTGGCGCCATCCTCAGTCGATTCAAAAAAATCCTCGTCCCCGAAATGAACCTCGGCCAGCTCGTGCGAATCCTGCGCGACCGCTATCTCGTTCCCGCTCAGCCCCTGAACAAGATCAAGGGGCAACCCTTCACCATCACCGAAATCACCGCCGCCATCGATAATATCCTGGGAGGAAAACAATAATGAGCGTCGCTTCCCTGCCTTTGACCGAAAAACGATTCACGGACAAGGATTTCCAGTCCGACCAGGAAGTGCGCTGGTGCCCAGGCTGCGGCGATTACGCCATCCTGCGTCAGATGCAGAAGGTCCTCGCCGACCTCGACATCCCGCGTGAAAAACACGTGTTCGTGTCCGGCATCGGCTGCTCAAGCCGATTCCCGTACTACATGAACACGTACGGCTTCCACACGATCCACGGCCGCGCGCCGGCGATCGCGTCGGGCCTCAAGATCACGCGCCCCGAGCTCGATGTCTGGGTGATCACCGGCGACGGCGACGGCCTGTCGATCGGCGGCAATCACATGATCCACGCGCTCCGGCGCAACATGGATCTCAAGATCATCCTGTTCAACAACCAGATCTACGGCCTCACGAAGGGCCAGTACTCGCCGACGTCGGCGCCCGGTACGCGCGCTCCGTCGACGCCGACCGGCTCGATCGATCACCCGCTCAACCCGATCTCGCTCGCGCTCGGCGCCGGCGCCACGTTCATCGCGCGCGCGGCCGACACCGACGCGAAGCTGATGGCGAAGATCCTCGAGGAAGCCTACAAGCACAAAGGCTCGGTGTTCATCGAGATGCTGCAGAACTGCCCCGTCTTCAACGACGGCGTGTGGGAAGGCGTCAAGGAGAACGAGGGCGAGGAAAAGCAGATCGCGCTCGTCGAGGGCAAGCCGCTGCTGTTCGCGAAGGGCACCAAGGGCATCAAGCTCGGTGCCGGCATGGTCCCCGAGATCGTCGAGGTCGGTGAAGGCAAGGCGAAGGTCGAGGACCTGCTCGTCCACACCGAGAAGGGCTCGCCGCTCTACGCGCACCTCCTCGCGCAGCTCGTCACGCCGGCGTTCCCGATGCCGATGGGCATCCTCTATCGCTCGGAGAAGCCGACGTACAACGAGCTCGCGGTCCAGCAGGTCGACGAAGCGATCGCGAAGCAGGGCGCGGGCGACCTGACCAAGCTGCTCTACTCGGGCATGGTCTGGGAAGTCGGCGCCGACGGCACGCGGCACTAGTTGCAGTAGCGATACGTCGAGGTCGTCGTGCCTTCGGGGCCGAGGACCTTGATGGTGAGCAGCCGAGCTGCTTCCCATGTGAAGCGAAGCTCGCTGCCCTCGGCGTCGAGAGAAATCTTCGCGAGACGATCGCGCTCGTCGTACTCGAACGTCGCCGCGCGACCGAGCCAGTTGCCCTCGACGTGCGTGCGATCTTTCCAGACGAGCTTGTGGCCGTCGTAGCGAACGAG